>JAGAZG010000076.1 GCA_017940105.1 Mailhella sp.
ACTGCAGAAGCCACAAAAATGGCGCAGGATCTGGCCAAACAGGTCATGGACGGCAGCACCAAGCAAAGCGACGCCATGGCGCAGATCAATGCGATTGCCAATCCGAAAGTACAGGCTCGTGCGCGTGCGCAATTCGGACAGGAAATGCGCGTTAAGGACTACATGGACAAGGAGCTTGTGAAGCAGGCGACCGAGCAGGCTACCACGTTCGTCATGGGCATTCAGGACGAATTTGAAAAGGATCCTGCGGCTGCCCAGCAAAAGATGTGGGAAGAAGTGAAACGCGCTGAGAATGCGGCCCTGACCGGCGGAAAAGCGGAGAAGGAATATGCCAAGCTGATGAACACGGCATACGCCTCTCTGGGAACTGGCTTATCCAGGCGTACCAATCCCGAAGACTACAACGCCATGGCCGACCAGGTTGCCAACGCGGAAATCAGAGAGGAGCGGCAACTGCTGCAGGATCCGCGATTCATGAAGATGGCGCCGAAAGACCAGAACGCTTTGCGCAGCATGCTGACAAAGTCGCAGAAGGTGGACAACAACGCTCTGAAGGCAGCATTCACGGACGTTTTCGGTTCCCCCAACGATCCCCTGCTAGACAAGGAAGACAAGAAAAACAGGCAGGCTCTATGGCAGGCCGTGCGCCAAGACTACTACAATTTTGTGACGGAGACGAACTCCGCGCAGGATTCAGAACGCATGCGGCAATTCGTCCAGAAGTATGCAGATCCGGCGCAGATCTCCGGGCTTTTCGGATGGACAGCGACGACCGGAACGTATGGAGACATACGGATCAGCGAGTACGGGAAGGACTCTCTGCCGGTCATTACAGACAAGGAAAGGGCCGGCGTCGCTTCGCTCTTCGCAAGCAACTCGTCCATAGCCGACATGTATCTCAAGGCGGCGCAGGAGTGGAAAAAGAAAAACCATTCCTGGGCAAGCGAAGAGGATGTCGCAGAACTGCTTTTCTACAGGTCGCAGCAGGAAGCCAGCATGCGCGGTCGCAGTGCTCTAGCAAAACCGAATGACGTGCCGGACAAGGCTACATGGGGAGTGCATCCCAAATACGGCTATGGCTGGACGTGGACAGATAAAGGCATGTCGAATTTCAAACCCTATGTCTACAAGGTGAACTGATGGAAATTTCTACGCAGGACGAATTTGAGGCCCCGATCATCCAGGAACCGATAAACAACTCTGGAATCATACAGGAACCGCCTGCATCGCTGAAACCTCTGGCCATGTCCACGGACAAGCAGTTATCTGTTGAGGAGATAGCCGAAGCGGAAGATCTGTCGAAAAGGCTGAACGTTCCGTCAATAATGGTCGGAGCAGATCTGCCAAAGTACCGTAAAATGGCGCAGGTGAACGATCTCGATGCGGCCTCGAACGATGCGCCAGCCGTGAAAACATGGATGGGCCAGAGCAGGCAGAACTTCATGGCCGGAAATACTGACGCGAAGAATCTCATCGAATTCGAGAAAATAATGATGGCTGGCCCAGAAGGTCTCGGCGGCCGTGCATTGCAGCCGGAATTCGATGAGAAAAAGACAGTCACAGGCAAGGAAGGCTTTGCTTATTCCAAGCTGCAGGAAGTAAAGAACGAACCGACTGGCCCGTCGGTCGGCATCGACTTCAACCCTGAGACGGGAGAGTTCCGTGAAAGGAACAAATGGGAAGTCGCAGCCGATGAGGCGAACAAAGTCAAGAGGGACCGAGACGCCCAGATAGAACTGCGTCAGACACGCGCAGAGAGCGGCGATTGGATATGGCAGGATACTTGGTATGGCCGGGCGAAAAGGCAGCTCATGGCAGGCCGTGTCGACGTAGAATCGGCATTATGGGGATCCTTGAAAGGTCTTGATGAGTTATTGGCATCAGTCACTAAGGGAACCGTCATCGGAGACTTTTTCAGAAGCGGTGCAGACTATGCAGCCTCAAAATTCAGCGAAGCAAAGATGGATGCAGAAACCGTCGGCTTTGAAAAAGAGGCTGGTGGAACAATGCAGCAGATCTCAGACGCGGTACTTCGCAATTTTCCGCAGATGCTGGCCACTATGGTTGCCACATGGTTAGGTGCAGGCCTTGCCGGAGCGACAGGCATTGCCAAAAAGATCGCAGCGACCCTGATGGGCAAGCGTCAGGCAGCCTATGCTGCAAGGGCAGGCGCGGCGACCATGGCTGCCCAGATCTACGGCGAAACATACGGATCAGCCAGGGAGGCTGGAGCAGATCCTTTACAGGCGAATCTCGGAGCAATCCCGAATGCTATTGTGCAAGGCAGTCTTGAAAACATCGGCCTTGGGAAAATCTTTCAGGCTTGGAAAAGCACAGGGGCTTTGTCGTATATAAAGAACTCTCTTGTAGCGTCTTTTGCCGAAGGCGTAACAGAATGGATTCAGCAATTCCCAGACGACTTTTTCCACATGGTGTCCATGATAGGATCAGATGACGGAGCGAAAGACTTTTCTTCCGGAGTCACCGACTTCGTGCGCAATCTGCCTGACACGGTCGAAGGCGCGAACATGGGTGCGGCTGTGGGCGCCATCTACGGGCTTTTATTCTCTCTGCCAGGTCTCAGGGGTCAGGCGAGAAGAGAACGCGCCATGCTCAACGACAAGGCGTTTTTCGAGGCCATTAACGATTCTGCCAAGGCAAGTTCTCTGAGGGAAAAGCTGCCCAGCGTTTATCAGGAAATTGTCGACCAGGTTACGCAGGACGGCCCGGTACAGAACGTCTATGTCTCTGCCGAAGACCTGGTCAATGCCGCAGTGTCGCTCGATCAGGACTCGTATGAATTCGCAGAAGGTCTAGGCATAAGCAGGGAACAACTGGACAACGCCGCCAGGGTAGGAGCGGACGTCGAAGTCCCGATTGCCTTGTACCAGTCGAAGGTCGCCGGTACGGAAGCCGGACTGCATCTCTCAGGGAGAGTCAGGACTTCTGCCGACGGCATGACTCTTGAGGAGATGACGGCGGCAAGGACCAGAACTATCGGTGCGATCAATCAGGCTCTGCAGGAAATCGCCGCTGACAGCAAGATGAGCGCTGAACTGGATGAGGCTTTGTCCGGAGTGAGGGATTCGCTTATTGCCAGCGGGCAGAGCGAATCAGCAGCAGACAATCAGCTGCAGCTTTTCAAAGCCCTTGCCGTGACGGGAGCAAGAAGGTGGACTGCAATAACCGGTGAGGAAATGACACCGGTTCAGTACGTCAACGACCATCTTGGATTGTCCGTGCGGGTGGAGGATCAGCAGAGGCAGAATGTGGCGCCGACTCCCAGCAGAGAACAGGTTCAGGCTGCATTAGACGAGGCGAGGAAAAATTTTGAAGACCTTGTCAGGGCAAGGCGGAACGCCAACGGCGAATACGTCAGGTCAGACGTCACGCCGGACAACATCGATGACGACTACAGGGAACTGCTGTATGACGGCAGGATGGTCGACGGCGAGCTAGGACAGCATTACGATGCTCATGGCATATCCAAAGGCGGCATTACGGATCAGTTCAACAAGCTGCTGGACATCCTGGCCAATGGCTTTGACACGAGCCGGGACTTGCACACGGCGCCTTTCGAGATCACCGACGAAATGCGCGCTGCCCTGGGCGCGGCGCTTGGCACGTCAGGCGGCACGGCGTACCGCAACGGTTTAGCCACCTTTGTGTCACGTTATGACGGCAAGGTGGCAGACGGAATAGGCGTAGTCTTCATCGCTGACAGGGCGGCCTCGATAATCGAACCTCTGAGAAAAGCATTCCCGAACATCCGTTTTGAAAAGATGTCTGACAACGCCCGCGTGCTGCAGGAGATGGCGCAGGAGCAGCAAGGAACACAGAGTCTTCAGCAGATGCTTGGCGAACGTGGCGCGGCGGCAATGGATCAGGCAGAAGAAGCGACGACTCGCATGGACAATCTTGCCGTTGCACGCGACATGGAAGCGGCAGGCAAGGACGCGAAGGCCGTCAAGCTGGCGACCGGCTGGGAACGCGGCGCAGACGGAAAGTGGCGGTATGAGGTGCCTGACGGCAAATGGAAGCAAGGTGGTCTTGCAGGCATGCATACAGAACGCCACTTGATTGTCGGCGAGGAAACATCATGGATGGAAGGCAGGCTGGGTGATGTTTTTGACGCTCCAGAGCTGTATGAGGCATATCCTGAACTGCGCGGTATGACATTGATTTTTGCCGAGACCGACCGTGGCACACAAGGATATTACGATGGAACGACAATTATTTTGTCGAAAGATTTGCTTAAAGGAGAAAACCCCGAATGGGCGCGGCAGTACAAGGAACTTCTGGAAAGCGAAGAATACCGGAGATACAATGAAGAGCTGGATGCGACAGACAACATAGCCGATCCGGAAGAAGCGGAGCAGGTATACAATGAAATAGAGAAACGCTTCAATGAAAGCGATCTTGGCAAGCGCTACAATGCGCTTTTGAACTCCCGCCAAAGAATGAGCAGGATGCTCACGCAAGAAGGGCGATCGGTTCTCCTTCACGAAATTCAGCATGCTATCCAGCGCAAAGAAGGTTTCGCCACGGGTGGTAACGAGACAGTTGGTGATGTCCTGCGGGCAAAAGCGAGGGCTTATGCATGGAAATTGGAACTCGAGAAAGCAGAAGAGGACCACCCTGACCTTGCCGGAACGCTCGACCTGATGAACACACTGGTCAAAGAATACGACGAAATGGGCATGAGGGAAGACTTGCCGTCTGCTGCGACACGTACCACTGGGTTTAATCTGTATGTGCGCGGTTATGACAGGGAAGGTTATGAAGATGCGTACAGACTATGGGAGAAAATCGGTCTGGACGACAATGCGGAAGACTATAGAACGTACAAGCTCATTTCCGGCGAAGTGGAATCCCGCAACGTCCAGCGCCGCATGAACATGACGGAAGAGGAGCGCCGCGCGTCGCTTGCCAGCGAGACGGAAGACGTCGCCAGGGAAGACCAGATATTCATAGGGCAGACGGAAACAGCAGAGTCACGGGAGCACCGTAGTCCTATCACCGATCCGGCAGAATTTGCAGAAGATGTGAGGACGAGTGCAGAGAAGGGCCCGCGTTATGATACGGTCGGCAATGTTGTGTTTGATGGAGAAAGTTACGAAATAAGGTTGTCAGATATTCAGGTGAGGCACAATTTCAACGACCATCCGGCGTTTTCTGAATGGGGGAAGGTGGTTGATGTTATACAGCAGGGCGAATCGTATGGCGTTTCATCGTTGCCCTCCTCCAAGCATATGGGGACAACTTTTGTTCTAGCTGAAGGAGATAAAGCGTATGTTGTCCTGGCGACAGTGATGAAAACTGCGGATGGGAATATTGTACGGATTCATAGCGCGCTAACGACCACGACGGCGCATGCCCAAGAAATGAAAATGCGTAAAAGAAGAACTGCCTCCACACGACGGAGTTCTGGCGGCTCTCCAGATACACCCAAGCCCTTGCGGGACGTCGCAACCGTTCTTGGTGAAGGCAGTTCTCATGAAGTCAACATAACTGACACGAGAGGCGCAGTCAACCATAGCGAAAATGCAACACAAGGCTCTATTGCTCTCGACCTTTCCGAGGTGTCCGATAAAGACCGTCTATTTTTAGAAGCACCGCAGCGTTCCTCCTCGCTGATGCAAGAGGGCGCAGAAGCAGAAGCCAGAACGCTCTTTCAGCGTGCTTTCCACGGTTCGCCGCATCGCTTTGAACAGTTCATGCTTGAGCATATCGGCACAGGCGAAGGAGCGCAGGCGCACGGCTGGGGGCTGTATTTCGCAAAGACAAAGAGGACTGCCGAGAGATACAGGAAAGGTTTGCAGAAGAGCAAGGGAAGCGGACAGCTTTACGAGGTGGAAATCCCTGACAATGACGTTCTGCTGGACGAACAAATGTATTTCCCGGATCAGCATAAGAACGTAAAAAAACTCATTGCTGACGCCATACACAGTCTTTCGGAAAGGCAGCAAACGATATTTTTCCAAAAAATCTTGGGGCGCAAGCTTGACGACAGCGACGCGTACAATAAGGTCGCCGTGCAATTAGACGAAATAACGCTTCTTCAAGATGCTTTTTTGACGGACGGCAGTGAAAGTAAGTTCGCGCGGAATTTCAGAAGGGAAAATCTGAAAAATCACGGATACACAGACGAACAGATAGATGCCTTCTGGAGTAACCGGGACAAGGCCATAGAGGAAGCTAAAAAATATTCGCCGGAAAGGATACGTCTCCAAGACGAGTTGGACGCGATTAAAAAGCGTGACGACGAACGCAGGGCACGGCTGATTTCCGAAGCTAAAAACGATTTGGACAAGGGATTGTCCAGAACAAGCGGAGACCAGCTTTATGATGCCATTGCATGGGCTATCTCGGACGGTGGCTATCCAGTGTTTAGAGACGCTTCTGTCTGGCTCAACGAGCACGGCATCAAAGGAATCACCTACAATGGAGCGAGCGACGGCCGCTGCTTCGTCGTGTTCGAAGACAAAGCCGTTCAGATGATCGACACGTTCTATCAGATGCAGCAGGATCATGCGCCTACCGGGCCGCGCGGACAGATAGAATTTGCCGGCGACAATGAGGCGGTGATCACGCTTTTCAGGGGCGCCGCTGACTTATCCACGTTCGCGCATGAAGCAGGACACCTTTTCTTCCGTGACCTTGAACGCATGGCCATGACCAGCAACGCTCCGCAGGAGATCATCGACGACTATCTGACGCTGAAAAGATGGACGGCTGAAAACACCGAGAGCTATTACAATGCCCACATGCGCAGGAACTATGGCGGCAGATCTTTTGCTGAGCTGTCGGAGGAAGAGCGCAACAGGGTGGACTACATCGCCGAACAGGAACTGTTGGCAGAAGGCTGGCTCACTTACCTCAAGGAAGGCAAGGCCCCGTCGGTCGAGCTGAGAAGTGTTTTCTCGCGGTTCCGTGACTGGCTCAGCACGATATACAGGGCTCTGTCCGGTAACGGATTCCAGCCGATAAACGATGAGGTCAGGGGCGTTTTTGACCGCATGCTGGCAAGCGACCAGGAAGTGGCGGAAGCGGAAGCCATGCACGAGGCCACAGCAGAGGAAAGGGCTGCCATTGACGCGGTTGGTGAGGAGATGCTTACAGAAGCCGAAATGAGGCGCTTCAGGGCGGCACAGCAGAGAGCAACGGCACAGGCAAGGGAAAAGACCTTGGCAGATAGGTTGAAGGCTTTCTTCAAGGCTACGGGCGAAGACAAGCAGATGACAGCCATGGCCAAGAAGGAAGTCGAAGCTATGCCCATATTCGCTGCCATGGAAATAGCCATCCGCAACGGCGGCATCACTTACGAATCTGTCGAAGAACTCTACGGAGAAGACACGGCAAAAGCCCTCAACAAAAAACGTCCATCGCTCGTCCGGAAGAACGGCGGCGTAGACATCAGCCAGGTGGCAGCCTCGCAGGATATGTCTGCCGACGATCTTGTCAGCGGTATTCTCAACGGCCCGACAAAGGGCGAAGCTGTCAAAGCTGCCAAGCAGAGGATGATGCAGGAACGGGAAGAGCAGATCAAGGCAGAGCTTTCTGCGGGCAATGACGGGCTCTTGCCAGGCGAGGAGGGTTACTACTCTGATGACCGGCTGGCTACGCTCCTGATGGAAGCGACCGCGCTTGCCAGAAAGGCCGGACGCAAAGTCCGTACTGCAGGCAACGCCGAGGCAAACAGAAGCTGGGCGAGACAGATGCTTGCCGGCATGACCATGTCAGAAACAAACATAGGCAGATTGTCAACGGCTGAAGCGAAACAGGCAAGGCTGGTGGGTAAGCTGCTTGCTGAAGGCAAAATTGAGGAAGCGGCGGACGCAAAGCGTAAGCAGGCCATCCTGCATGCCATGGTGCTTGAAAGCATGGACTTCCATAAGCGTCTAGACGCCTTCACCAGAAAAATGCGCAGATGGGCAAAGCGTGACACGAAAACCGACGAGGATGCCTGGAAGTACAAGGAACAGCTCATGGCGCTTGCCCAGAGATACCGCATCGGAGGACGAGACCGTTTCGCTCCTGCCAAACCGCAGGAGCGGTCGCGGCTGCGCGATTTTCTCCAGCACACGGAAGAGGACTCTGTGTTTGATGTCCCGCCGTTCTCAGACTGGATTCTTGACGAACAGGTGCCCGAAAGGAACGGCCGACTGCAGCTTACTGTCGAGCAGTATGATGAGATCATGGATCTTGGCAAGTACCTTGCAGAACAGATGGATCCCGGCGAGGCAGAGGTCATTACCGAAGGTCTTGAAGGCACCGTGCAGGAACTTGTGGACAAAGCAAAAACGACGCTGGAAAACAGCGGTAACGTCTTTACCTACAAGGAAGAAAAAACTCTCGGGCGCAAGTCTCAAGACTTGTGGAAATCCCTTTTTGCCGGACTTGATAATACTCAGTATGTCTTCATGGCTGCAGACAGGTACGAAGAGATCGGCAAAAA
>JAGAZG010000077.1 GCA_017940105.1 Mailhella sp.
CTGGCGTAGCCCCGCAAACGGTTTATGCCGTATGCGGTTCAAAAAAAGGCGTGCTCGCAGCCATCCTGGAAAATACCGTTGAAGCAAAAGAGTACGACACCATACGCGATTCCATCCCCAAAATCAAGGCGGGGAAGGAGCGTGTCAAGGAAATCGGCCATTTTTATTCCGTGCTCATGGAAAATGCCCTGCCCGTGTTTGACATCATGCGCGGCATGAGCATGCTGTCACCGGAATTTGCCGAGCAGGAATACGACCAGGGCATGATGCTGCTTGATAAGTGCCGCAAGTCTGTGCACATCATGGCGCAGGACGGCATGCTTCGTCCCGGCCTGAGCGAAGAGCGCGCCGCCCAGCTTTACTGGGCCATCACCACGCCGGGCATGCACCGCAGGCTGACCAAGCTGCTGGGCTGGAGCGCAGAACAGTACGCTTCGTGGATATCATACCTCATTGGCGTCACCCTCCTTAATTGGGATGCGCCGCTGCCATTCCTTAATGAAGAGGAGCATGGTGAAGCGGAAGAATAGCGTTTTTTCGCACTGCGCAATTTACCTTTGCACCAGACATCTGAGGATATGGCATGCCGCAGACTGTTCAAGAAAATGAGATGGGCGTCAAAAGCATTGGCAGGCTTCTCATTGCCTATTCCATACCTGCCATCATCGGCATGGTGGTTGTGGCGCTCAACCAGGTTATCTCAAGCATATACATAGGATATGGCATAGGCCCGGTGGCATTGGCCGCCATGGCGGTGACATTTCCTGTGATCAATCTGCTGATGGCCTTTTGCCAGCTTGTGGCCATGGGCTGCGCTGCGCTTTGCTCCATTGAGCTTGGGCGCGGCGATATGGAAAAGGCCAATTCCATGCTGGGGCATTCCGTTTTGCTGGAAATGCTGGCAAGCGTGGTGTTTGGCGTGTCCTTCTGGATTTTTCTGGATCCCATCCTGCTGTTTTTTGGCGCAAGCGCAGAGTCCCTGGCGCCTGCCCATGAATTCATGATCCCGCTCATTGTGCTGGCCCCGCTGGGCTTTCTCATGCTTGGGTTCAATTTTTTGACCCGCGCCACAGGGTACGCCAAAACGGCAATGATCACGGCGCTTATGTCGTCGGCTGGCATCATCGTTTTTTCGCCGGTATTCATTAATTGGTTCGGATGGGGCATGGCCGGAGCCGCGCTTGCGCAGATCGTCGGCCAGGCGTTTTCCGTTTCGTGGCTTGCCTGGCATTTTTGGCGCGTCAACGGGCTCATACGCTTCAGGCGCGGCATATGGCGACTCCGCATGGCCTGGGTGCGCCAGATAGTCGCCATAGGCATGGCCCCGTTCCTGATTAATTTTTGCGCATGCGTCGTCGTGGTTGTGCTTAACCGTGCGCTGCTTGATTACGGCGGCGACATGGCGGTGGGCGCCTTTGGCATCATAAACAGGCTTATGATGGTTGCCGGCATGAGCGTGGTAGGCCTCGGTCAGGGCATGCAGCCGCTGATCGGCTTTAACTATGGCGCGCGCAAGCCAGAAAGGGTGCGCCAGGCCCTGCGCTACGGCCTGATAGCCGGCACTGCCATCACCCTCACGGGGACGCTGGGCAGCGCCCTCATTCCCGAAACCCTGGTCCGCATATTTACTGACCATGGCCCTCTGGTGGAAGTTTCTACGCATGGGCTGCGCATCATGGGCGCGATGTTTGTTTGCGTCGGGCCTCAGGTCATCATCGGGACCTATTTCCAGTCCATGGGCCTTGCCAAGATAGCCAGCCTTATCTCCATGCTCCGCCAGATGATCTGCCTGCTGCCCCTTCTGCTCGTCTTGCCCTTGTTTTTTGGGCTTGACGGCGTGTGGGTGAGCATGCCCATTGCAGATGTGCTGGGGCTTACCGTTGCATCGGTATTTTTATGGCTTTCGCTGCGCGCGCAGGATAATCCGTGCGTCAAGGGCGACCCGGAATGCACGCCTTCGCCGGATTTTTTGAAGCCGCGTGAAATGTAGGTTGAAAAAACAGGCCGCGTTCAGCGCACGTTTTGCAAAATGCCGGCTTGCAGCATGCGTTTGAGGACCATGTCCAGGGGCAGGCCGACCACCGTTGACCATGAGCCGCGCATTTCGCGCACAAGAAAGGCTCCGCCGCCCTGTATTCCATAGGCTCCGGCCTTATCCATGGGTTCGCCGCCTGCGGCATAGGCCTCAAGAGCAGATCTGGGCCAGTCGTTAAACGTTACGTCGGCTGTATCATCAAAAACGTCAGCTTGCCCGTCCCAGGCAAGGCAGCAGGCCGTTGTCACCTGATGCGTGCGCCCGCAAAGCTTTTCAAGCATGGCCACGGCATCATCCCGGTTGGCTGGCTTGCCTAAAATTTCGGCTTTTGCGCCATCGCGCAGTATGACGGCAGTGTCTGCTGCAAGCACGGCCGGATGGTCGCGCCGGCCGGCAAGTTCGGATGCGACGGCAAGCGCCTTGGCCTGGGCGCAGCGGCGGGTATAGGCCAGGGGATCTTCTCCCGCCTCCGGACGCGGCTCCGGGCAGGCCGCGGGGTGCACTTCTGCCCGCAGGCCGGCTGAATAGAGAAAATCCCGCCTTCTTGGCGATGCCGAAGCAAGAATCAAAGGCCGGCAGAGCCGGAAAAGAGAAAAAGCCATGCTCATGGTCCTGATATAAAAATTTTTGATGCCGCGCAGAGTCAAACGCCGCGCCCGGATCGTTGCCGGACGCGGCGTCTGCAAAAAGGCTTAAAGCCTGCCTACCTGGGCATGCAGCACTTTTTGTATTTTTTGCCGCTGCCGCAAGGGCAGGGATCGTTGCGGCCGATCTTGGGCGTTTCGCGGCGCACAGGCTGTTTGGCGTGCACGTTGCCCTCAACATAAAACCATTCGTCGCCTTCCTTGCGGAAAAAGGCGTCTTCACGCAGCTCCTGCGGAACGTTCTGAACGCTGTAGTGCGCGCAGAACTGCACTTCGCCTGTTTCGTCGCTTTCGCCTCCGCCCGTGGTTTCGATAATGTCCAGGCCTTCCCATGTCAGCATGGAAGACCATTCTTTGATTTGATCAGCAGAGGCGTCTTCGCGGAACTGCGGATGCGTGGAATCGGTGAGATATTGGTATTTTTGCAGGCAGTGGGCGGTGTAGCGGGCACGCATCAGCGCCTCTGCCGTAGGGGCCTTGGCTTTGCCATCAATGTACTTGCCGCAGCAGGCGTCCAGTTCCAGACCGGAACCGCAGGGACAAAGACTCATACTCTATTCCTCCAGAAAAGTTTTGGGCAGTTTGCCCCTGTTTCTTCATAAACACAAGTGCGGCGATGCCGCTATAAAAGAAAATCCCGGCGGAGAGGGAGCCGCCGGGAGGGATGAAATTTTTTTTCAAAGGAATTATCTACCCTTAAGCAAAAATCATGCCATTTTTATAAAATCAAATATAATCAGCATGTTAATTTTATGCTGTGTTTTTTTGCCTGAATTTTCATAAGAAAAACGTCTATTTTTTTTACTTGATATGCCGCTGCAAAGGCCAAAAAGATAAATTTTTGAACACGGCACATCAGCGCCATGCATTACGCTGGCGCTCCCATTCCTGCTGGCATTTGCAGCAGCGGCCCACGCCAGGAATAGCCTTGAGCCTTGCCTGAGGGATAGGCTCGCCGCAGTCACGGCAGCAGGCGACGCCGTCGATCCATTCCGGCCCGTCCTGATGATCAGAGGCCGAAGATGCCTGAAGAACGGCCATTTCTCTGGCTATGCGTTCGAGCTCGGTGGCCTGATCGAAAACATCCATAAAAAATCTCCTTGTAAAATCTATGACCGTGCGGGCGCAAGAAGCTTTGCGGCAGGAATTTTCACCACCATCTTGCGCACAGACGCAGACCCGGCCCGCAGGCATGGCCTGTGGGCTTCGCCAGGCATGATCAGCGCGAAAAGCCCTGGCCTGAGATGGACCCTGACGGCGGCTGCCGGGCGTTCTTCATAAAAGGTCAGGTCGCGCCCGGCATCGGCCTGCCGCACTGTTTCATCACCGTTCAGAGGAAAAATGTCCACGTACTCGTCGCCTTCCAGCACGACCTGGACGTCGGCCATGATGCGGTGGCTTTCGTAGTATGCGTCGGCATCCTCTTTGGGCGCGTACGTTTCTATGTTTGCCGCGGCTCCTCCCTCTTCCGGCCCTCCGGCAAGCCCGATCCGGCCATCGGCCAGGGGGAGCTTGCCGCCCGCGATGCGTGCGAGCTCAGGAAAGATTTTTTCCCACAGGGGGCCGAGTCCATACGCAGAACCGCGGTTGAAAGTATCGACGATCATGAAACCTCCATAAGAACTGCATGGCTTCGGCATGCGGACAGCACAGGCGTTTGTGCAGCTGCCTGCCGGAACGGGAGCGGAGAATGCCCAAGACGGTACCTGTTGTCAAGGGATGCCGGGCATTTTAATCGATGCCGCAGCTTATGCAGCCAACGCATGCGCAATAATGCCCAAACCTTGCGCATTGCAAGGCATGCGGCTATAAATCATGCTTTGCGGCGGCGCAAGTCGTTAAATCTGCAAGGCTACTGTCGCGCTTTTCGTGCAGGGCTATTTTTAGGAGAATACGTAATGGACAAGCTGAAAGTGGGTATCCTTGGCGCAACGGGCATGGTAGGGCAGCGTTTTGTTTCCCTTCTTGCCGATCATCCGTGGTTTGAAATCTCAGCCCTTGCCGCCAGCGGGCGTTCGGCTGGCAAAAGCTATGAAGAAGCGCTTGGCGGACGCTGGCGCCTGGAAACCGCCATGCCTGAAGCTGTAAGAAACATGTCCGTGCAAAACCTTGCTGATGTCGAAAAAGTCAGCAGCGGCGTGGATTTTGTGTTTTGCGCAGTAAACATGCCCAAGGAAGAGATAAAGGCGCTTGAAGAAGCCTATGCCAAAACGGAAACGCCGGTCGTTTCTAACAACAGCGCGCATCGCTGGACGCCGGACGTGCCCATGATACTGCCAGAAGTCAACGCCGGCCATGCCGAAGTCATCCCCAGCCAGCGCAGGCGCCTGGGCACAAGCCGCGGCTTTATTGCCGTAAAGCCCAACTGTTCCATACAGTCATATACACCGGTTTTGAATGCATGGAAAAAGGCAGGCTTTGAGCCCTATGAGGCAGTGGTTTCC
>JAGAZG010000078.1 GCA_017940105.1 Mailhella sp.
CCTATAATACATGGACGATGAAGTTATTCCGCAGCGGCTGCAGGCTCAGTCTTCTGTGCCTTGTCAAACATAAGGTCCATGGCCTTTCTGTTGAGCATGCGATCGCGGATGTCGGCAACGGCGCCGTTGCTGTAAAGGGCTTCGCGCAACTTGCGGAAGTCTTCTTTATACTGGCTGGCCATCTGCATGATCTGCAGGTCGATTTCCTGCGAAGAAACCTCAAGCTTTTCGCGCTGAGCAAGAGCGGCAAGAAACACAAAGGCGCGAGCGCGTTCTTCACCCTGACGGCGGGTTTCTTCCTGCATGGTTTTAAGGCTTTCTTCGATGGCATCTTTTTCGAGCCCCTGCTGCTGGAGATAGCCGCGGAGTTCGTTTTCGTAATCCGCCTGCTGAGCCTTCACAACAGATTCGGGCAGGGGAAATTCAAGCCCTTCAAGGCAGGAGTCAAGCAGACTCTGCTCGGCTTCGGCACGGACGTTGGCGGCTTTTCTGCGGCCAGCCTGCTCTGCAAGAGCCTTCTTGAGAGCTTCCACATCCTGAAAACCAACCTTTTTGGCAAAATCGTCGTCAAGTTCGGGAAGGATTTCTTTTTGAATTTTGTGCAGCTTGACATGAAGATTGGCCGTCTTTCCGCGGAGCGATTCATCAGGATGATCTTCGGGGCAAGGCATGGACCCGTCGCCTTCTTCTCCGGGGCGTAGACCGCGGATAATTTTGTCAAGTTCAGAAAGCTGCTTTCCTTCCTGCGGCTCGGTCAGCTGAATGCTGTATTCCCGGACCTTCATGCCCTGCACGGGCTTGCCGTCAACTTCGCCGTCGACGTCGATGGTGACAATGTCTCCGTTTTGCGGAAGGCGGCTTTCTGCGACATCTTCAAGCGTGGCAACGCGTTTGCGCATGCCAGTGGAGAATTCTTCAATTTCTTCCGGGGTGGCTTCTGAAGATCCCATGGTCACGCTGAGCGCAGACAAATCTTCGGGCAGGGCAATTTCAGGCAGAGTTTCAAACGTGAAGGAAAAGACAAGATCCTTGCCGCGGGCGATGGGATCCCCGTCAAAATCCATTTTGGAGAGAGGCTTCAGGTGTTCCTGCTCAAGGATATCGGCGACTTTTTGATTGACAAGCGTTTCCGAAGCACGGGCATAAACTTCGGCGGTCAGGCGTTTTTCAATGACGGCGGCCGGAGCTTTGCCTTTGCGAAACCCGGGCAGCGTGACGCCGGCGCCAACTGCCTTGGCAGCGGTGCTGAGTGCAGAATTGACTTCTTCGGCAGGGATGGTCACGCTGATCTTGCGGGATACGGGGGAAACAACTTCAATGCTGTGGGACATGGCGGTGGAACTCCTTATGGATGATCCGCCGTTCGTGCGGCGGAAGAAATATTGCGGATGGTGCGAGAGGAGAGGTTTGAACTCTCATGGATTGCTCCGCTGGATCCTAAATCCAGTGCGTATGCCAGTTTCGCCACTCTCGCACATAATTGCAGAAAGCAAGGCAGGTTAGCACAAATTTGAATGCCAGGCAAGCAAATAGAATACCATGCCCTGATTGGGTAAGCCATGATTAAGCGTGAATGCGCTCCCTGAGCCAGTCTTTCATGGCGTCAGAAGGCATGAATACGCCTTTGAGAGCGCCGAATTCATTGTTCATTTCGTCATGAAGTTCGTCGGGAACGGGCATGACCCATAAGTCTTCCGTCGCCTCAGAATTGCGCATGACGAGGCGGAGTGTTGGTTCATCTGTCCAGTTGTCCAGCACAAAGTAGTAGGCAAAATCGTCTTTTGAACGCACTGGAGGGTGTTCAGCATGCCAGTCATTGTTGCCCCATTCAAGATAGAGCGTCACGGCATCTGCCGGGTCAAGATTCCATTCTATGGGCAGGCTGCTGAATTTTTTCAGCTCTTCGGCTGTGCTGTACTGCATGACTTCCTCTGAAGACTAGAAACGATATGTTCTTAAAAATTAGTGGCGGCTGTCGGGCTTGTCAAGGGCAACAGGAAAAAAAAGGCACGAAAAAAGCCCGCCTTTTTGTGGAAAAAAGTCGGGCTTCACCAAGCAGGCAATGCAATCAGGCAAGGCAGTCATATTGTGCGAGCAGCGTGCGAAGGAGCTGCACGGTCGATTCTGACGCCTGGCACAGCGGCAGGCGCAGTTCTCCCGACATGCGTCCCATAAGTGACAGCGCCGTTTTGCAGGGAATGGGGTTGCTTTCAGCAAACATGGCCCGGTTCATGGGCTCAAGACGATAATGGAGCCGGCGGGCTTCGGCGTAGTCGCCGCGTTCGCAGGCCGCAGTGAGCGAAGACATCATGGCGGGCAACACGTTTGCGGTGACGGAAATGACGCCCTTGCCGCCAACGGCATAGGTTGGCAGCACGGTAAAATCATCGCCAGAAAGCAGAATAAATTTTTCAGGGCACTGCTCAATGATATTGGAAATCTGCACAAGATTTGCCGTAGCTTCTTTGCAGCCTATGACATGGGGAAGCTCACGGGCCATGCGCGCCTGAGTGGCGGGCAGCACGTTGGAACCTGTGCGGCCAGGCACATTGTAGACGAACATCGGCAGGGCCACTTCGTCGTTCACGGCCTTGAA
>JAGAZG010000079.1 GCA_017940105.1 Mailhella sp.
AGACGTGTGCTCTTCCGATCTCCAGCTATAGTTTCTTTGATAGACAGGGATTATAAAACGTTTCTCGCTGCCGTCTAGATACTTGATAAGTTTTATCGCTTTTCCATCCATAGTGTTACCCCACGTGCTGCCAGTACTTGCGCAGGTCATTGATGATCTGATCGTAATCCTGTATGGTAAAAAAGCCTTGCCCTGAAATCATGATCGTATACTCTATGTTTTCGTAAGTGCGGTAGACATGCGTATCACGGAAGCCATTCCGCAGATAGAACCTGTGCCGCCGCAGTCGCTGTTCCCTATTGTCGCAAGGCTGCCTGGGGGCTTCCATGTCAAGGATGCAGGTCCTGCCCTTGTACCGTTTCAAAAGGCCTGTCAGTATGTTCTGCCCGAGACCGATTCCCCTCAGCTCTTCACGAACAGCAAAGTACCAGAACCAGGTGAATGGCTCGCGGGGATAGACGACAGTAAAGCCGACGAATTCGTTATTCTCGTAATATGCCGTAAAGTCCAGGGGCATTTTCGGGATCAGAGAAATCAGTTCATCATAGGGAATCTGCTCTTCCACAGGGAAGGCCGACTTGTATAGCTCTCGTATGCGTTCATCATTTGCATTGCTGTCAGTTATCTGTTTTTCAGTCATGTCTTTTTTCTTGGCTTTCCTGCGGTCAGTGTTCTTCATGATCAAACACAAGATACTCATTGAAGTTCAGCCATAAGGATGAACCAGTTTTTATTTTTCCATATGTGTGACCTGCGGTTAATACACGAACCTGCAGAGCAGGATCTCCATGATTGCAAGTGCAAGCAATGTCTACACGGCAGTCATTGATATCTCCCATATAATACGCCTGCGTCAGTCTGCCGTGCAGTACGCCCCGTTCTTCACTGATCGTAATGTTTTCGGGGCGCACCGCGACGACCACGGGACCTCGTTTATCCCCTGAATATTCCATGAACTGACTGCCGGAGAATTCAATTTTTCCAGCGGAGGCTACCCCAGGTATGAAATTGATTCTCCCTATGAAATCGGCGACAAACTGATTTGCAGGATGATTATAAATATGCATGGGAGAGCCTATTTGCTGTACGACGCCTTTATTGAAGACGACCACTTTGTCACTCATGGCCATTGCCTCTGATTGGTCGTGTGTGACATAGATGACCGTAATGCCGAATTGTTTTTGCATCTCTTTGATTTCAAAGCGCATTGACTCCCGCAGCTTTGCGTCAAGATTGCTCAGAGGCTCGTCAAGCAGTAAGACGCGTGGGTTGCAGACTAATGCACGGCCCAGAGCCACACGTTGCTGCTGACCGCCAGAAAGTTCGCTTGGCAGGCGTTTTACATACTGTGACAAGTGAACGGATTCGAGAATTTTTTCTACTCTCCGCTTGATTTCCATATGTGAAAGACGTTGGATTTTTAATGGGTACGCGACATTGTCGAAAACATTCATATGCGGCCATACAGCGTATGACTGAAAAACCATGCCGATGCCCCGCCTGTTGGGCGGTACAAAATGATATGGGCTGCTTACGACAACATTGTCTATTTTGATTTCTCCTGCAGTAGGTTTTTCAAATCCGGCAATCATGCGCAGCAACGTTGTCTTCCCACAGCCTGAAGGACCCAGCAGGGTGACAAACTCGTTATTGTTGAAAACTTCGCTGAACTTATGAATGATCAGCACATTGCCGTAGGATTTTGTCACGTCGGTAAGGGTTATGGAAGCCATATCCTCTATACTCCTTAGCGCTTCATCAAATGGAAAACTGCCCTTTTGTAAGTTTGTTCAACAGCCAGTTAACCATGATGACCATGAGAAGAATGCCCGTTGCAATGGCTGAAGCCGTTTGCTGACTGTGGTAGGTCTGGTATGTGAATAGTTCGTATCCGATCGTTTTTGTGTTGGCTGAATACAGAAGGGTGGACATAGTCAGCTCATAGAAACTTGGCATAAAAATAAGAAACCAGCCTGCAACAACTGAGGGAGCGATTAAAGGCAGCGTGATGTCTTTAAAGCTTCGATGCCATTGAGCACCAGAAATAAGCGCGGCCTCTTCAAGCGATGGGTGTATCTGACTCATTGCTGAAACTACCGTGCGCATGCCCATCAACAGGTATTTGATCATGTATGCAATGATCATGATTGTCAGCGTATTATATATGTTGATGCCAAACCGGCCTGACATAGTCATAATCAACGCCAGTGCAATGACCACGCTCGGAGTGCCGCTTCCAACAGTAATGAGAAAGTCGGGAATATGCCGCCCCTTTGCTTTCGTACGGGTCAAGAGCCACGCCATGACACATGCTATGACAATGCCTGCTGTGGCAGCTACAGAAGCGGCAATCAGGCTGTTTGTTGCCGTGTCAAGAATGCCTTTTCTGGTGAATAAAATATGCCAGTAATGCGTTGTGAAGTTCGCGAGCGATAGCGGCTTGCCAAGGTTTTTCGTAAAGGAGGTCATTGCAACCGTGGCGAACGGAATCACAACGACTACGATTGCGAAAAGCCCCACTGCAATAGTCATAGGCAGTCGCCATTTGCCCAGCTCGACAATGCTAGGCCTTGTCGATTTGCCGGAAACTGTGATGTACTGTCTTTTCCCACAAATGCATGTAGATACGTAGAGGACAACGTTGGCGATAGCCATAAGTGCGACAGCAAGAGTGGTGGCATCGGTTAATCCCTCGGCTGATCCAACATATACGTAGTCGATGATACGGGTCGTCACCGTGTCGAGCCGTCCGGGAGCCCCAATGATTGAGGGGATGCCATAGCATGAAGCAGCAGAAACAAATACCAGCAGCGCTGCAGCGACGATAGATGGAAGCATAATGGGAAAGGTGACTGTCATTACGGTCTTGAGCGGGGATGCACCGCTGACTTTTGAAGCCTCTTCAAGGGATGGATCCATCTTTTCCATCGCTCTGGAGATGGTAATGAATGCAAATGGATAATAAAAAGTCGTCAATACCCATACAAGTCCCCCTATGCTGTAGATGTCAAAGGGGTTACCGGATAGGTTGAACAGGTCCGACAGCCATACATTAAGTGTGCCCACTCGTGGGTTCAGCAGACGCAGCCATGCCATTGCTCCGACATAGGGAGGCACCATGTACGTCATCACAAATAATGTTCGGAAGAATTTACGGCCATACAGGTCAGTTCTTCCAACCAGCCAGGCCAAAGGAAACGCTATCATAACTCCAAAGACCATGGACAGACCGGCCGTTACCAGAGTGTTATAGAGCGCATTCCAGTTTAGCGGGTAGGTAAATATGCGCTTGAAGGCATCCAGAGTAAAGCCGCTTTCATTCACAAATGCCCTGAATATCAGGTAGCACATTGGAAAAACATTAAATATGAGCAAGAAGGCCACAATTGCAAGTATCATGACCAATTTCACATCGAAGCGAATCTTTTCATGCGGCGCTGCCAGCCAGTCCTTTGCAAACACGTATGCCTCCGCTCATGGCTATTACGCAAGAATTAGCTGTCCGATCCATCCTTATGGTCAGGCAGGGTTGCCTTAATGAAGAGGCAAGTCGAAAGCGTCAGCTTTTAACGTTTGTTTTTTACCCGCTCTTCGAAGTTCGTTCTCAGTTCAGAACGTTCTTTCAGACAGTTTGCCCAGTTCACCGGCATGGCTTTTTTTATGATCTCTGCCGTTGGAATGGAGTCATAGGGAATGGAGGGAGGATTCTTCAGAACAGAGTGCATCCAGCCCTTGACGATATAGCTCTGACCTTCGGGAGAAAGGAACCAGTCTGTCAGCTCTTCGCATATTTTAGCATTATTGTGTGCGCTCCACCCATCTTTTATAGTCATTATGGGGGAGGGTACGCCTATGGGCCCGTCAAGCGGATAGATCACTTCAAGGGAACTGCTTTCTTCTTCGCGCTTTTTAAGAACGGATTCTTCAAGAATCATGATTTCCTTGCACTCTCCGGTTTCCAGTTTAGTCAGGGCGACCGAACCGGACTCGACCATCACTCTGTTTTGGGCCAGAAGGTCAAAGTACTCGTAACCGTACTTATCTTTTAAGGCAGATATGGCAACCAGCGCTGTGCCAGCAGTGAGAGGATTGGGCATGGAACAGGCCCCCTTCATCGTGGCGTTGGAGGCAAAATCTTTGAACGATTGCGGCAGATCCTCTTTTTTGCAATTTTCGGGATTGTATGCCAGAATCATGTTGAGATTGCGCACAGGATACCAGTAACCTTCTCGGTCGTATTCCAAGGCTATGTTTTCCGCTTCTTTGGAAAGATAGGCGTGGAGGAGACCTTCTGCTTTAAGCTCAAGGGCATATGAAGGGTCCGCCAGCATCAGCATATCGCATCCCAGTTTCTTTGTATCGCGTTCCGCGGCAATTTTCGCCTGTAGTGTTCCCGTGCCGCCGTAGAAGAATTCCACGTCATACTTTGGAAATTTTTTATGAAGCACATCTGTCATAGCATCAATGATGTCTTCATACATTGAGGTGTAAATTGTCACCTTTGGTTTTGAGGCCGCCTGGGAGGCACTGGCATAAGAAATGATGATTAATGCCGTAAAACAGGATATCAATTTTTTTAGCATGGAGAGTATCCTCCTTTTGAGATGAAACCTTCTAACTTCTCTCAAAAACGTTTTGTGTTGTCTTTTTCGTCGGCATTACGGAATACGCTGGAATGCTTTTTTTTAAAAATATTCCTTTATCTTGTGCCATCAGATGTTCACCTGGGACATTATGTTGAAATATCAGGCAGACTAGTTCCTTTTTTTTGAAAAATAAAGAGGCATTTCCTGATGAAATATTGCTATCAGGGTACCGCCATCCCAGGCTTGGCTTGCATTATTTCAGCTGTTCGTGATGCCCAGATCAAATCTGTGTTGGCGTCGGAGGGATAAAGCAGCACCTGAACCGCAATGTCGGTCTATGGATAAAAATTTTTATGCCGTCAGTTCTGCGCGTACGGCAGCTCCCATTTCCTGCGTGCTGTTCGTCCCACCCATGTCGCGCGTGCGCACCATGCCTTTGCTAAGAACCTTTTGCTCTGCGGCGAGCAGAGCTTTTGCCGCATGCACTTCGCTAAAGTGTTCCAGCATCATTCGGATGGATTCCAGTGATGCAATTGGGTTGACTATGTTCTTTCCTGCAATGTCCAGAGCGGATCCGTGTATGGGTTCGAACATGGAAGGGTAGTCTTTTTCAGGGTTGAGGTTGGCGCCGGCCGCAAAGCCCATGCCCCCCTGTAGCACAGAACCGAGGTCAGTGATGATATCGCCGAAAAGATTTGATGCAACAATTACGTCGAAACGTTCTGGCTTAGAAACCATGAACATGGAAAGAGCGTCAACAAGCAGATAGTCATGATCTATGTCGGGATACTGCGCAGCCACTTCGCTAAATATTTTGTCCCAGAACACCATGCTGTAGTTCAGTGCGTTGGATTTGGTGCAACTCGTGACTTTCCCCATATGCCCTTCAGCTTTTCGTTTGCGGGCAAGTTCAAAGGCAAAGCGCATCACTCGTTCGCAGCCCTTGCGAGAAAATACTGCCATCTGCGTGGCAAAACCATTTGGAGCTTCTGGGCAGAACATGCCGCCAAGACGACAGTATTCACCCTCGGTGTTTTCCCTGACGACTACAAAGTCAACATTTTTTGGCGTTGCGGTTGAAAGCGGACTTGTAACGCCTTCAAGCATGCGTATGGGGCGAAGGTTGACATATTGGCAGAATCCCTGCCGTATGGACAGAAGAGGTCCAAGTGAAATATGGTCTGGGACTTTGGTGGGATTCCCCATGGAACCGAGAAAAACTGCATCATACGGCTTAAGCACGTCAAGCGCGTTTTCCGGCATCATGCGACCATGGGCAAGATAATAATCGCAGTTCCAGCCGAATGTGTCGCATGATACGTCAAACAGGAATTCATTTGCGCATGCTTCAAGGGTAAGCTGCGCTTCATGAGAAACTTCAGGTCCAACACCGTCGCCTGGAATGAAGGCGACTCTATAGCTGTTCATGTGCACTCCTTTGGCGTAAGTTTATTACCGCAGCATGCTGCGCAAGTCATTCTGCACCGTTGTTTTTGCCAGAACAGAATACTGCGCAACTGAATTCAGGGCAAAGGAAAAGAAAAAGAAAAAAAAACTTGACTTCACAGCTTCAGGCAGATAAAAGAAATGTTGCCAAGTAATGGGCATATCCCTGAACGGAAGGGAAGGACAGTTTTTCTGTCCTGCTGTGCTCTCAATAGAGAGCTTGACATTTGCAGGCGTCACCACATGCCTAAGATGTCATGCCAAGCGGGTTTTTCCTGTGAGGTTTCCGGAGTCTGGGCAATCCAGATACCGGGTGTGTGTTGGCCCCTGCGGGACCACCTGTTTTGCGGAAGAGATTCCGAAAAGTTCAGGTTGGCGGCCAGGCCGGCTTTGTTTTGTTGATGATCGTTTCGGGCGCGGAGGCTGCCAAGGTTCCATTCTCCTTATCCCCCGAAAGCATTGCAAAGAAAAGCCGGGCAGCTGAAACGCTGCAAGGCCGTTCCTGACGTTAGGTGTAGGAACGAAAGCGCGTTTGTCCTGCAAGGTGAGCAGGGCAAAGCTCTTTAGATGGCCGGCAAGAAGCTGGCCAGCCGCCTGAAGGCGGTGGATTCTCCGGCTGAAATAGCTCTTTGAGGATCAGCCGGAGCGGGTTTGCCAGAAAATGGAGATTCGCAATGACGACAGTTGGCAGTGATCGTATCCGTATCAAGCTTAAGGCTTACGATTACCGCATCCTGGACAAGGCTGTGGCGGAAATCGTGGACACGGCGCGCAATACCGGCGCCAATGTGGCTGGGCCAATTCCTCTGCCCACCAACATTCACAAGTACACGATTCAGCGCTCGGTGCATGTGGATAAAAAGTCCCGTGAGCAGTTCGAGATGAGGGTGCACAAGCGCCTTATGGATATCCTCGAACCCACGCAACAGACCGTGGACGCTCTGGGCAAGCTTTCCTTGCCCGCCGGCGTGGATGTGGAAATTAAGCTTTAGAGAGGGGCGTCATGTCTGAAAAAATGGGTATTATTGGACGAAAGCTGGGCATGACTCGTATTTTCGCCGATGACGGCAGCGCTGTTGCTGTGACCGTGGTCAAGGCCGGGCCCTGCCCCGTGACCCAGGTCAAGACGGTTGAAAAAGATGGGTATAACGCTCTTCAGCTCGCCTTTGAGGAAGTTGCCGAAAAGAAGGTGAACAAGGCGATGCGCGGGCATTTCGCCAAGGCCGGCGTGGCGCCGTGCCGCGAAACCCGCGAGCTTCGTCTCTCCGGACCGTCTGGGTATGAGGTCGGTCAGGTTGTCACCGCAGAAGTTTTTGCGGCCGGCGACGTGGTGAAGGTGACGGGCACCAGTATAGGCAAGGGGTATCAGGGCGTTATGCGCCGGTGGAACTTCCACGGCAGCGATGACGGTCATGGCGATGAAAAGGTTCATCGTTCCGGTGGTTCCATCGGTAACAACACCTTTCCTGGTCATGTTATTAAAGGCCGTAAGATGGCTGGGCAGTGGGGTGCCGAACGTGTTACCCAGCAGGGCCTGACCGTCGTTGAAGTACGTCCTGAGGATAATGTCATCCTCATCAAGGGTGCCGTGCCAGGACCGAAGAATGGTCTTGTGCTGGTGCGCAAGCAGTAGTGCGCAACACAGGAGATGAAGCAATGGCTGTAGTGAAAGTATACGATCAGAACATGCAGGAAACGGGGGAAGTAACCCTCGCTCCGGAAGTGTTCGAAGTCGAAGTGAGGCCGGAGATTCTGAACCTTGTGGTTCGTGCATACCGCGCCGCGCTGCGTGCTGGAACGCATGCTGCGAAGACGCGTGCGTTTGTTTCCGGCGGCGGAAAGAAGCCCTTTAAGCAGAAGGGCACCGGTAATGCGCGTGAAGGTTCCAACCGCTCTCCCATTATGCGTGGTGGCGCGATTATTTTTGGACCCCATCCCCGCGATTACAGTTTTAAAGTCAATAAGAAGGTTCGCAGCCTTGCACTTCGCATGGCTCTTTCCTCACGTCTGGCCGACGGGCTCATGGTCATAAAGGGTATTGAGCTTGCAGAGGCAAAAACCAAGCTTTTCGCAAACGTGGCAAAGTCCCTTGGTCTTACCAAGGCTCTTGTAGTTGCCGGTTCTGCGGAGAACGGGCCTGACACAAAGTTGGTGCTTGCATCGCGCAACCTGCCCGGCGTGACTGTTGTCACTCCCGATGCGGTCACCGTGTATGACGTGCTCAACTGCAAGCAACTAGTATTGCTTGAAGGGGCTCTACACCAGCTGGAAGAGAGACTGAAGTAGTCGCTCCCCGAAAGGAATGAACATGGATTACACTACAATTCTTCTGAGGCCTGTAGTTACAGAAAAGGCCACTGCTCTTCGTGAAGAAGGCGTGTATGCTTTTTTTGTGGCTCCCAAGGCCAATCGGATCGAGATCGGTAAGGCAGTGGAAGAAGCCTTCAAGGTCAAGGTCGAAAATGTCAATGTCGTCACGGTCAAGCCGCGCCGCCGCGTGCGCCAGGGCCGTGTAAAGGGGCGTATCGCCGGCTATCGCAAGGCATATGTCACTCTTGCCGCTGACAACAAAATTGAGTTCTTCGAGGGAGTCTAGTCAATGGCAGTTCTGAAAATGAAACCGACCTCCGCTGGACGTCGTTTCCAGACTGTTTCCGATTTCGCTGAGATCACTAGGTCGACGCCGGAAAAGTCCCTGACAGAAGGTCTGAATAAAAAGAGCGGACGCAACAACAATGGCCGCGTTACCAGCCGTCGCCGTGGCGGTGGGCATAAACGCCTGTATCGCCTGATCGACTTCAAACGCGACAAAATGGGGATTCCTGCCAAGGTATCCGAGATCGAATACGATCCTAACCGTACCGCGCGCATTGCCCTGCTTACCTATGCTGACGGCGAAAAACGCTATATCATCGCTCCCGTTGGCATCCGTCAGGGTGATGTCGTTGAAGCGGGCGAAAAAGCTGATATCAAGCCCGGCAATGCTCTAGCACTGGGTCGCATTCCAGTGGGCACAAACGTTCACAACATTGAAATGCATCCGGGACGTGGCGGTCAGATGTGCCGTGCGGCCGGCACTTATGCCCAGTTGGTCGGCAGGGACGGCAAGTATGTTATCCTTCGTCTGCCCTCCGGTGAAGTGCGTAAAGTGCTTGGAACCTGTCTTGCAACCATCGGCCAGGTAGGCAACGTGCAGAATGAAAATATCAGCCTTGGCAAGGCCGGCCGCAATCGCTGGCTTGGCAATCGTCCCAAGGTGCGCGGTGTCGCAATGAACCCTGTAGACCATCCCCTTGGCGGCGGTGAAGGCCGCAGCTCGGGTGGTCGCCATCCTGTGACCCCGTGGGGCATCCCGACCAAGGGCTATAAAACCCGCGCAAAGAAGAAGCCTTCGAGCCGTCTCATCATCAAGAGCCGCGACAAGAAGTAATTAGGAGCCGGACATGCCAAGATCTCTTAAAAAAGGTCCCTTTGTGGACGGCAGCCTTATGAAGAAGGTGGACGCGGCCGTTGCCAGCAACGACCACAAGGTCATCAAGACCTGGTCCCGCCGCTCCATGATTCTGCCTGAAATGGTTGGTTTGACGTTTGCCGTGCACAACGGCAAAAAGTTCATTCCTGTTTTTGTCACGGAGAACATGGTAGGACACAAGATGGGCGAGTTTGCTCCAACCCGTACGTTCCACGGCCATTCTGCAGACAAAAAGACGAAAGCGGCCACGAAAAAATAGCGAGTAACGTTCATGGAATCGAAAGCAGTATGCAAGTTTCAGCGCGTTTCTCCGCGCAAGACCCGTCTGGTTGCCCAGAATATCAAGGGTCTGCCTGTTGAAGACGCTCTGAACCAGCTCAAGTTCACGCCCAACAAACCTGCCGGAGTCCTTTACGGAGTGGTGCGTTCGGCGCTGGCCAACGCCTCCCAGTTCCCTGGCATCGATGTGGACTCCATGTACGTCAAGGACGTTGTGGTAAACGAGGGTCCCACCTGGAAGCGCTTCATGCCGCGCTCTCAGGGTCGCGCAATGCACATTCGCAAGCGCACCAGCCACATTACCGTAATTCTCGCGGAAGGACAGGAATAGGCTTATGGGTCAGAAAGTACATCCTTACGGCTTCCGTTTGGGATATAATAAGAATTGGCAGTCCCGCTGGTTCAGCAGCAGGGATTACGCCTCCTATGTGTTTGAGGACCACAACATCCGCAAATATGTAAAGAAGCTTCTTTATGCCGCGGGTGTTTCAAAAATTGAGATCGAGCGTTTTGGCGACAAGATCCGCCTCATCCTCTCGACTGCCCGTCCCGGCATAGTCATCGGCCGCAAGGGAGCTGAGATCGAAAAACTGCGTGCAGACCTCAAGAAAAAGTTCGGCCGTGATTTTGCGCTTGAAGTCAATGAAATCCGTCGTCCTGAGATTGAAGCCCAGCTTGTCGCTGAAAGCATTGCGACTCAGCTTGAGCGCCGCGTAGCTTTCCGCCGTGCAATGAAGCGCACTGTGCAGACGGCCCGCAAATTCGGCGCAGAGGGCATTAAAATCTCGTGCGCCGGACGTCTTGCCGGCGCAGAAATTGCTCGCTCGGAATGGTATCGCGATGGCCGTGTGCCGCTGCAGACTCTCCGTGCCGACATTGACTACGGCTTTGCCGAAGCCCACACAACCTATGGCCTGATTGGTATCAAGACTTGGGTATATAAGGGCGAAATACTCGATAAAGAGGTTAAACAGTAATGCTTGCTCCCAAGAGAATAAAATTCCGCAAGTGGCAGAAGGGCCGCCTTCGCGGACCGGCCAACCGCGGCGCTACCATCGCCTTTGGTGAGATCGGTCTTAAAGCGGTCGAGCATGGCAAGCTTTCCAGCCAGCAGATTGAAGCTGCACGTATTGCGATGATGCGTCATATCCGTCGAGGCGGTAAAGTATGGATCAGGGTCTTTCCGGATCATCCTGTGACTGCCAAGCCTCTTGCCACCCGTCAGGGAAGCGGCAAGGGCGCTCCTGTCGGCTGGTGCGCTCCGGTCAAACCTGGACGCGTGTTGTACGAGATCAAGGGCGTCGAGCTCGAGCTCGCCAAGCGTGCCCTTACGCTTGCAAGCCATAAGCTTCCGGTGAAGACCGTCATCGTGATCAAAGAAGGGGCGTTCGCATGAAAATGAAAGAAGTTCGTGAAATGAGCGTCGAGCAGTTACAGGCCAAGCTTGCTGAGCTGCGACAGGAGCTCTTCAACCTGCGCTTCCAACATGCTAC
>JAGAZG010000080.1 GCA_017940105.1 Mailhella sp.
CAAGCCAATGATGCAGGAAGAATCTCAGATTCAGACTGGCAATACCCAAATAAATGCTGGAGTTAACGAGGAAGAACATACCCTTCCCCCGGTGACGCCGAAGCGCACATGGATAACCCTGGACCAGAGCCCAAATGGCATGCTCTTCAGGATTGCCGGTTCGGAACCGGAACTTAATGCCTTTGGAGAACTCTATTCAGACCGGTATGAAGTTTTCATTGAAGGAATCTGGGACATTTACCTGAGAAAACCGAAAACGCACTGCGTAAACGGAATGAAACGATACTACCGCAGCAGCGAAACCGTTCTCGTTTTTCCGCTTCTTTGCCTGCCTGAAGTCAATCGGGTATATAACGAAGACGCTCGCACCATAGCCATAGAAATACGCTGAATTCAGCATCCGATGCAAGGATGATGGTGCGTTGGATTGCAAAAATCCTTTTCTCCAGCAAAATGCCTTCATGAAAAATCTAGTGATACCGCTTCATCGACGGATACCAATTCTAATCCGTCACCGCCACGGAAATCTGCACCGCCAGCTGGAAGTCCATGAAATTCAGCTCCCGATCAAACCTTCAGGAATGGATGGACGCCAAAGACTCCCTCATGGGCGAAGGGCTTGGCGAACGCATGCGCAAGGCCCCCCCGGAGCATCCTGCCGGAGACAGGCTCAGGGCTGGGATGATCATGGATATTTAAGTTGCATTTTCAGTTAACCTGCCGAAAAAAGCAGGCAAATCAGAATTTGTAAGAGGGGTTTTATAAATGAATAAAAGAAACCATACCGTACGTTTATTGCTTATTACCATGCTCATAGCTGTATTTGCGCTTGCGGGCTGCGCAAAAAATGATGCAACTTCCCTCACTGTTGAAGCTCCCCTCAAGACTGGGATCATTGGCGCGATGGCTGAGGAAGTAGACCTCTTGAAACATTTGGTCAAAAACGCGAAGGCGACCAGTATCGCGGGTATGGAGTTTTACGAAGGCATATTGGACGATAAAAACGTTGTCATTGTCAAATGTGGAATCGGCAAGGTCAACGCGGGGACTTGTGCCCAGCTTCTCATTAATGTTTTTGGCGTAAAACGAATCATCAATACCGGAGTCGCCGGCTCTCTGGATGCCAAAATCGACATAGGCGATATTGTCGTATCTACCGATGCAGTGCAGCATGATTTTGACTTGACTCCGCTCGGCTATGCTCCTGGTGAGCTGGACGGAATCGGATCTCCCTCATTGCCTGCGGATGCGCATATGCGGGAAAGTGCGGTGAAGGCTGTCAGACACAGCTCTCCTGAAATTCATGTTTTCGAAGGCCGAGTCTGTACCGGCGATCAGTTCATTTCATCCAAAGAACAGAAAAAGGCCATTGTCGCTAAATTCGGCGGGCTTTGCTGCGAAATGGAAGGCGGCGCTATTGCGCAAATATGCTGCCAGAATAAAATACCATTTGTCATCATACGGGCTATCTCTGATAAGGCGGACGGGTTTGCTGAAATGTCTTATGCTGAATTTATGCAGACTGCCGCAAGACGTTGCGCCGCCATCACCCGTCACATGATTTCACAGTACTAACCGGATGAGTAATTGCAAAATCGCAGCACCTAAGTTATAAAAAAAAGAACGAACAAGAAATTGAAAAGCTGCTGAACGAAATCACTTAAAAAACATTGGTCCAGCGCTCCGCATGACGGGATGAACGCAGTCCGAACGATTTGCAATGACTGATAACCACATATTACAAAAGGAAAAAAGGCCTCATGGATAGCATGGATGAATACGCGGCGTTTCTTGCATCGGTACGCAGATTGACAGGGCTGGAAATGCTGATCCCGGACGAAACAGGACTGGTGACCGTCAAAGTCGAAGACAAATACATTGTGAGCCTTCAATATATTGAACCCGGCAGCAAAATACTATGTTTTGTCGAAATCACTCAGCTCTCTCACAGTGCCCCTAAAGCTGTCTATCGCGATTTACTTACCGGAGGACTCTTCGGGCAGGAGACCGCAGGCGGCTATTTCACCCTTGATCCAGAAAGCGAAACTGTCATATACAACTACTTTTTCGATGGTGACGCTGCTGCCCGTAATCCAGAAAAATTTGTTGATACGCTGGAAAACATACTGCAGCTCTGCGATATTTGGTTCGAACGCATCAGCAGCAACATGGCTGAAACTTCCAGAGCCCTTCCTGAGCAATACAGTCATAACAGCATCTTTGCATAAGACACTAAGCGATGCCTCTTTCATTTGAGTCTTTCCAAAAAGTTGCCAATTCCGCCTGGTTAGGCTCGCGCGATATCATTGTTGACACGAAAAAAGATAAAGCCAAGCTGGGAAACCTGATCTTCTCTTCAGGCGACGGAGTAAATGATGCCGCCATGAAGGCGTTCCGCAGTGCTCTCTCCGGCAAGTTCGGCGTATTCGGCGAGCATGCCTTTGATACTGTGCTCGGCAGCCGCCAGCAATTGCGCAAGCCGCTCCGCGCCTGCGATGTGAAGGCCGTTCTTTCAAAACTTGAGCATGTCAAGGTCAACCGCTTTGTCAGTGAGATCAACCGCCAGCTCGACACGGATCCGAAATTGCTGGAATTTTCCAAAGGTATGCAAAAAATGGTGCGCGGCATCCTGGCCAAGTCTCCGCTCGGCGGCGGCAACCTGGCTGACTGCAAAACGCAGGCAGACATCACGCACAAGGCTTCGGAGCGCATAGCCGCTGCAATAGAAGAGGCTGTCGACACCGCCCGCATGCAGAATGCCAACGGCAGCAACAATGATCTTTCTACCCATGAGCTGGGCTCAGCAAGGCATGCGGCATTCTATAAAAGCGATGAGCCCACGGGGCTCAGCAATCTCAAAACCACCTTTGGCACCTACAGGAATACGGCGACTTCGGTGGAAGACAGCATCAAGTCGGGCAAGCTTGGCGTTGGCATGCGCATCAACCGCTCTAGTTCAGCCCCCATGCTACTAGACAAGCTGAAAACGAACGGCGTCGAACCGGGCTTCATCTGCAAGAACGACTGGTCGACAGAAGACACGCGCAGCATGTTGACCGACATAGATTCTGAAGAAAGCATGGCGGCACTCGAAGAACTGAAAAGCAAACACCCCCACCTCGCTGAAAAATGCGACGGGAAGAGCGTTCGCGATCAGATCATGATTTTTGGAAGGATGCATCCGGCATGCATGGCCGCGGCGGTGGAATTCATGCTCGAAGATGGAATGAAAGATCTGAACAGCGCCATCTACAACTCGTTTGTCTACAAATTTCCATTAACCTCTCCGGATGACTGGAATAACCTGCCCCTTGACGTCGTCAAAAAAGAACTTTTTACAGAGATCCGCGACGCGGTGCTCTCTGGCCCCAAGGATCCGGCATATAAGAATCTGCCCGTGTTCAAGCACTTTTCTGATCGCCATATCATTAAGCTCGATTACAATGAAAATGATCGCGTCTTCACAAAGAAGGCATCCTCAGCCGGCAAATTCATGCGGCCCGAACGCATCAAGATAGGACGCAAGGCCGGTCAGATCTACCGCCTGCAGACAGCGACCACCGCTGACGATTCCTCCGCCGGGGCCGTTACAGAAGCGCTTGCCAACGACCTGACGCGCATAGCGGGCATACCCTCGCAGGAACTCACCATAGTGCGCGGGCAATATTCTGACGGGCACCCCAAGCTTATGCTGGAGGCAAAATTTGCCGAAGGCTACAAAGACATGGAGAACGGCTACATCAAGGACGGCCAGATCGAGCCGCCGCAAGGCGAAAAAACCGAAGGGCTTGGCCGCTACAAGGCGTTCTTTCTTGTTACCGCAGATCGAGATGCCGTAGGCTCACGCGGACAGAACAAGGGCTTCATCAAGGGAAAAGACGGGCAGCCCAGCACGTTTTTTGCCATAGACCCCGGTCATTCGCTGGAAGGCAACGCGCGCTTCCTTGAAGTGAACGATAATTTTTTCTTCAAAGATACCTACGGGGCTTCGACAAAGCCGCGTTTCAGAAACTTTTCTGTCTTTGATGACGATACGCGCTTCGCCAAGTTCCAAGGGGCGCTCGACCTGCGCACCCTGAAAAATTCAGGCAAGATCGAAAAACTTTTTAAAGATTACCGCAAAGCCTTCGACCCGGAAGAAAAAGATATTTCAGCAGCGGAAAAGTCGCTGCGCCTCAAAATTCAGGCTGAGATCGAAAAGAAAGAAAGCGAGTTCAACGATTCTCTGGCCAAA
>JAGAZG010000081.1 GCA_017940105.1 Mailhella sp.
AGGTATTTAGCCAATACAAAGACATGCCCGTTCTTACGCAGTGCGCGACCTGCCACCGCACCCTTGCCAGGGAATACGCTGGCGATGGCAAAGAACTTGCCGGCCGCATCGTGGATTCGGCGCTTTTTTTAAGCAGGAACAGCGCTTTCAGCGGCATTGGCTTGCCCGATTCTGCCCTGCTGGACGCTCTTGGCCTGCCATCCCGTAAAGGCAGGCCGGTCACCGAGTCTGATCCGCTTATCGTCACCGTTCATGATCCTTGCCACCTGAGGCTTGACCCCGATGCCGGCAGGGCCGTCCGCTCCATGCTCGCGTCAAACCCATTGATCAAGCTCATAGAGCTTTCAGAGCCTGGCATATGCTGCGGCGGAGGTGGCGTGTCCAGCTTAAAAAACCCGGCTCTGGCTGACGAGCTGGGAGAAGCCAGGGCGCAGGCAGTGATGAAAACAGGCGCCGACGTTGTCGTTTCGCAATGCCCTGGCTGCGTGCTTCAGCTCAACAATCATCTCAAGCGGTTAAACGCCGTGCAGCGCGCAAGGCACGCGCTTGAAATCATCACTCTGCATATATGAGACGCGCAACAGGAGGATACGCAATGCGTGAAATCTCTGCCGAGACCATAACAAACACCATTGCCAGGCTCGCCATAGAAGCCTGCTGCATTCTGCCCGCGACCACATATGCAGCCATGGCAGCAGCACGGGCAGCAGAACCTTCTCCTGCAGGGCGGGACGCCCTGGATCAGCTCATGCAAAATGCCGTCATCGCCAGAAGCAGCATGTCTCCCATATGCCAGGATACCGGACTTGCCGTTGTCTTTGCCGAAATTGGCCAGGACGTCCACATCGTCGGCGGAAATTTTGAAGACGCTGTCAACAGAGGCATTGCCAAAGGATACACAGAAGGATACCTGCGCAAGTCCTCTGTAGCTGAACCGCTGTTTGAAAGAAAAAACACCGGCGACAATACGCCTGCCGTTCTTCATGTGCGCATGGTGCCTGGTGACCATATCCGCCTGAAGCTTGCCCCGAAGGGGGCCGGCAGCGAAAACAAGGGAGCCTTGTACATGCTGGTTCCCGCAGACGGCATTGAAGGAGTAAAAAACGCCGTTTTGGAAACCGTGCGCCACGCCGGCGCAAGTCCCTGCCCGCCGATGGTTGTCGGCGTAGGCATAGGCGGCAATATGGAAAAGGCGTGCCTTTGCGCAAAAATTGCCTGCGCACGGGGCATCGACACGCATAATCAAGATAAGCGCTATGCGGATCTCGAAGATGAACTGCTTGCGCTTGTCAACCGGCTTGGCACCGGTCCCCAGGGCCTTGGCGGCAAAAACACGGCTTTCAAGGTCAACATTGAATTCTGCCCCACGCACATTGCCAGCCTGCCTGTCGCGGTCAACATAAACTGCAACGCCGCGCGGCACGCCGAAGCTGTCATCTGAAAGCGCCTGCCCTGGTCATCCTCATTTCCGGGCACGCGGCATATTCAAAAACGTTCTGGCGGCATAGCAGCAGCCGCTTAGCATTCCAGGAGCAAACAATGGCGCAGCATCATCTTGCGACCCCCCTTGCCAAGGACGACATAAAAAAACTCCGCATCGGCGATCTTGTGTACATTACCGGAACCATTTACGCAGCCAGGGATGCGGCGCATAAGCGAATGGACGAATGCCTTGATAAAAACATGCCCCTGCCGGCTGATCTTACCGGACAGATCATTTACTACGTCGGCCCTTCGCCTGCAAAGCCGGGACAGGCCATAGGCTCTGCCGGTCCTACGACTTCAGGCAGGATGGATGCGTATACGCCCAGGCTTCTCCGTCTTGGCCTTGCAGGGATGATCGGCAAGGGCAACCGTTCCCGCCAGGTCATGGACGCCATAAGGGAAAACACCTGCGTCTATCTGGCCGCCACAGGCGGGGCAGGAGCATTGATAGCGCAGTGCATAAAAAAATACACTGTCCTTGCCTGGCCTGAACTTGGCACAGAGGCCTTTGCCGCCATGGAAGTGGAAAACTTTCCTGTCACCGTGGTGGCCGACTGCTGGGGAGGAGACCTGTATGAAGAAGGACAAAAAGCCTACAGATCCATCTAGAGGGTTTTCAAGAAATATTGAGACTATCGCTCTGGATACACTTTACGAGCTCGTAGTCCCCTTGCGCCAGCCATTTCGCTTGACGCCCGAAGTGAATGCGGCCTGCGTGGCCCTTGAGGAAGCGGCTTCGCCGCATTGACAATCCGGGCTGCTCATGGCTGGCGAGACAGCCTTGCCTCCGGCTAAACTGTCTCGCGCATTTTTTAAAAAGCTCTAGCGGTTCAGCTCTTCCGTATACGCTCGGGCCATCTCAAGCTGCCTTGCCTTGTCAAGGCCTGGATCATCCATCTTCGCCCCGAGAATTTCGTCAAGTATGCGGCCGATCTGCGGTCCTTTTGGAATCCCCAGGGCAATGAGATCCTCACCATTGATGTCTGTTTTCATTTCTCGGCCAAGGTAGATATACCTTGTCAGCTTTTCATGCTGGTCTGTCTGGTCTTCCCTGGCCAGGAGATACAGCATGGATTCAAGGGGCGCCCTGCCCAGTATCCTGTGCAGGTCGCGCAGTGAACCGTTGCTTTTTTCCCATTTGCTCATTGCCTGGCGCACGGACATGATCACAGACCGCACCTGCATGGTGAAGCGGATGCGCTTTTGCGAAAACTGCAGGCGGTTCAGCACGCCTGCCAGCTCAGGAGCCGCTGACTTGCGGCAGAGCGCAATGAGCATGAGCATGAGCATGTCGGGCTTTTCGGGCAGATACATGCGCATGTACCATTCAAGGACTCGTCTTATCCTGTCGGCCATGTCTCGCTTATCGTCATCCATGGCGAGCAGCGGATGTATCTTGCCTATGATGCCGAGTTCATCAAGGCGCTTAAAGCAGAGATATGGATTGCGTTCTTCCATCATCAGTTCAAGTTCATGCGTGATGCGCCCGCCTGAAAGCTGATCCACGAGATGCAGATCGTCTATGGCGTTGCGCATAAAGCGCTCGCATTGCGCGCCAAGCCTGAAGCCGTACCGCTGCTCAAAACGGACGGCACGAAACATGCGCGTTGGATCTTCAACAAAGCTGAGCGCGTGCAGAGTGCGTATGCGCTTGTTCTTTATATCATCCTGACCGTCAAAGAAATCGACGATCTGGCCAAAACCTCCGGGATTGAGCCGTATGGCCATTGCGTTGATAGAAAAATCCCTGCGATAGAGGTCCATTTTTATGGATGCCCGCTCGACCCGCGGCAAAGCGCCGGGCTCAGCATAAAATTCCAGCCTGGCAGAAGCGATATCCACTTTGAACAAACCCGGTTCAGACAGGTGCGAATCCCGGAATTTATCTTCCTGCTTCAATTCCTCTATTGGCATGACGAGCATGGCAGTCATAAATTCCCTGTGTTCGCGCACACGTCCTTTAACACTGATGGAAAGCTGATGGGCAAATTCTATGGCGTCGCCCTCAACTACGAGATCTATATCCATTTCCTGGAGTTTAAAACCCTTTCTCTCCATGACGAGATCGCGCACAAAGCCGCCTACTACATACGCAGCCATGCCCATTTCTTCTGCAATGTCCCCTGCCAGCCTGAGAAAATGCATGCACGCAGGCGTAAGCTGCTTGGACATTACGGATGCCAGGTTGCGTTCCTTGCGGTTTTTGCGGCTCACCGTCGGGATATGCGCCCCGTGCTCGCCCATGAAAAGCCGGATAATGTCCGTGCGCGTAACAACGCCCACGACATTTCGTGAAGCAAGCTCGTCATAGCGCTGCTGTTCGCTCTCGCACTGCACGTCGCCGCCGTCAACCACAGGAATAAGGCGCTGCTGGCTGCCCACCATGATGTCGACAATCTCCTGGATGCCGGCCTGTCTGGGGACAGCTTTGAAGCCGCGCTGCATGTACGTCCCAATGCTTATCGCCCCAAGATGATGGCCGGCAGCCTTTGCAGCCGTTTCCTGGCTGATAAGGCCCACGCAGACCTGCGAATCTTTTTTGAAAACGGGCACGGCCTTAAGCCCGTAACGGTTCATCAGCGACACCGCTTCGCTTATGGAAAGATCTTCAGGAGCTCCTACCGCCGGGCTGGTCATGAGGCTGCCGGCATTTTCGCCTGAGTTTACAAGCAGTGAAGACTGCATCTGCAAAAAGTCGCGCACCTGAGGCAGGGTCATGTCTTTAACAGAGGCAGATGCGGCATACCAATGCCCTCCTCCGCCAAGCATGCGGCAAATTTCGCCAACATCTATCTGAGGAGAATTGCTTCTGCCCACCACCTGAACCTTGTCTTCCATGGTGGCGGCGGCAAAAATGGCGCTGCAGCCCTCTATTTCCATGATTTTTGGCGCAAGGGTAGCAAAATCTTCAAGAAAGGTTTCTGTCTGCATGGTGGATATGGCCAGTGCTTCGCCACCGATATCGCGGACAATGGTATGTTCAAGCATGTCAGACAAGGCCTTGAGCTGCTCCCTGCCCATGACCCTCTTTATTACCTTGCTCACCACCGCCAGATCGGCATTGAGCGACACTAGCCGTCGGCATTGGCTACGACGGCTTTCTTAAAAATGTCAGATGAAAGCAAGTCCTCCAACTCCTGTGTCACCACGCCTGCGATACCTTTGAACTTACGGACAGTCTTGAACAGGAACTGCAAGTAGGCAGCCCTACGGGGTGTGGCAACGGCCTTCCAGGCCTCTTCGATGATGATG
>JAGAZG010000082.1 GCA_017940105.1 Mailhella sp.
GCAATGTCATGCCTGGATATGCCGTTTTTTTTCAACTCATAGTCCAGCAGTACCCGTGTGCCGCTGCCGCGCTGGCGATTGATAAATGTTATGCCGTTTCTTGCAAGATCAGCAAATGACTGCACACCTTTGGGGTTGCCAGGCAAAACCATGAGTCCCTGTTCCCTGCCGGCAAGATGCACCAGCAAAGAAGGTATTCCCTTCAGATAGTTTCTCATGGCAGCCTTGTTGTAAACACCGCTTTCTTCGTCAAGCAAGTGACAGCCGGCAAGATGGCACTGGCCGTTTTTCAAGGCGATCAATCCGCCGAGCGACCCCACGTGTGCTGATGTCAGGCGGCATCCAGGGCTTGTACGGCGGAGCATGCTGTCAATAAGATCAAGAGTATTGTCATGGCTGCCAACGGCAAGCAGAGATCCTTCTATCTGTTCCCGGGGACGTAAGAGCCGTGCTTTGACTGGTTCGCCTGCATTCAGACCTTCGCAGTCCCGAGAAATATCTATGACAGCATCCGCTCTGGAAAGACTGGTCACCGTACCGGCTCCACGGGGCAGCGGGACAGCAAAGCACGTTCCGTTAACTATGCCAAGTTTGACACGGACACGCTCTTCCATGCCTGGCCGCGAGGCAATGGGATTGCAGGGAATGACGGAAACGCTTTCTTTTTCCGCAGGCTGCTGCCTCTTCCAAGAGGCAAGCAGAGGCAAAACAAATTCCTCCATGGCCACAATTGCCGAAACAGGATATCCTGGCGTTCCTATGACAGGCACCATGCGTTCGCCGCAATGGATAATGCCAAGCGCTGTCGGCTTTCCAGGCATAACGGCAACGCCGTGAACAAGCAGTTCTCCCATGCTGGCAACAACATCTGCCGTATAGTCATGACTGCCAGCAGAAGAGCCCGCATTAACAATAAGGAGATCTGCACCAGATTCCACGGCGGACAGCAGGGCCTGGCGAAGAGCCGCAGGATCATCAGGCACTATGGGGAGGGTCTCAGCCTCGGCTCCCGCATCGTGAAGCATGGCAGAAAATACCAGCGAATTGAATTCCGGCAGCACAAGGCCAGACCGAAGATCGGCTTCGCTGGCATCTTTCATGGAAACTATTTCGTTGCCGCTCGGGATAATGGCGACCATGGGCTTTTTAAAAACCGCGACGCTGGTCACGCCGCCTGCCGCAAGAGCTCCTATTTCGTATGGACCAATCAGCTGACCTTCCGGAAGAAGTATTTCAGTGGCAACCATGTCTTCACCCATCTTTCGGACATGCTGCCAAGGAAACGCCGCTTTTTCGATAACAACATGCCGGCTATCTTCTTCCTGATGAATGTTTTCGATCATAATCACGGCATTGCATCCGGCAGGGAGAGGTCGTCCGGTGTTTACCCAAAAGGCGGTGCGTCCTATCTCCAGCGCTTGCGGATTGCGCACAGAAGCATAAAAGGTATCTTCCGCCTTGACGGCTATGCCATCCATGGCTGCCCCATGAAATGCTGGCGATGATCGCCTGGCAGAAACAGCCCTTGAAATTACGCGGTGCGCAGCACTGGCGAGCGGTACAAGTTCCTCTCCTGGCGGAACGCAACACTCAGCAATCCGTGAAAACCATATGCTCCTCGCCTCTTCAGGCGATTTCATTGTAAGATAGGTATGGCGCGGCATGCTCCCTCCTCAAAATCATCGAAGCAATTCTGCTTCTGTTTCTTCACCCGCATAAAAGCCTTCGCGATTTTCAGGGCAGACGATGAATGCGTCGGCCCTGACCAGGTCAGACATAACTCCGGAATGGCCGGGCAGAGGCTCCGCCATCCATCCGTTTTCACCTCGGAATAAGCGGGCGCGAATGTAATCACGGCGTCCTTGGGAAGATGAAATCTGCCTGGTGAGAGTCGCCCTGATCATATGCGGCATTTGCTCTTTCCCCCCCTGGAGCACACGCAGCAGAGGAAGCAGAAATGCATGTGCGCACACAAGGGCGCTGGCTACGTGACCTGGCAGACCCATGAGGCACTTATTTTTTGATTGAGCCAGAATAAACGGCTTGCCTGGGCTTATGGCAGCGCCATGCGCAATCAAGTTGCTTTCAGGCATGGATCGGAAAATATCGACAGTAAAATCACGCATGCCGGCAGACGACCCTCCAGACACAAGGACTACGTCACTGTCAGAAAGAGCCGCTGAGACCGCATCACTGAGCTTTTCAGGATTATCTCGCACCAGACCGGCAAATACAGGCTCGGCACCGGCTTCTGTGCAAAGCGCAGCTAGGGAATGCGAGTTGACGTCGCGCACCTGCCCTGGCGCAGGCTTTTGATGCGCAGGAACAACTTCATCGCCAGTTGAGATGATGGATACGAGCGGACGGCGCGCGACGCCGACATTAACCTGACCAAAGGCAGCCAGAAGGCCTATCTCCTGAGCACGGAGGCGTGTGCCGGCTTGAATCAGCACGCTGCCTTTAGCCGCATCTTCATCGTGCATGACAATATTGTCGCCAGGTGCGGATGATCGCACGATCTCTATAAGTCCTACGCCGGCTTCACGAGAATGCTCGATCATGACGCAGCAATCAGCCCCCTCAGGAAGCATACCCCCGGTAAGTATGCGCGCAGCCTGTCCGTTTTTAAGAACAAAATCAGAAGACTGTCCCATTACGCAGCCTTCGATGCAGTCGAGCAAAGCAGGACTGGATTCAGAAGCGCCGAAAACGTCCCTTGCATGAACAGCGAACCCGTCAACGGAAGAACGATCAAAACCAGGCAGATCTTCCGGCGCAGAAAAGTCATCTTTCAGGTATCTTCCGCTGGCATCGTCCAGCGGTATCAGCTCGCCAGGCAATGAATCAAAAGTTTTTATGCTGGCAAGTATTTCGTCAACAGACATGAGAGAAAGAAACGGTTTCATACATCCTCCGGCACAGTGATGCATTTAATACTATAAATAAAAATTTATAAAACACTAATCATGCAAAAAAATATTTTTTTATATTTATATCCTGATTTAATTGATTTTAAATTTTTGTATAACATACATTCATTATATTGACACCTTGCAATTTTTAAATTTTTTTTCAGCATATTCAAATAATTATATTTATTGAATAAGATTTTCATTTTCTATTTACAATGCTTTATATGCTATATGCTTTTTTTTGCATAATGCCATATTTAAAAACACGGTATATGTTTAATTACGCATAATGCAGAAATCATCATCTGCATTCGCTTTGTTGTACAGTATGAATGTTCCAACCATTTTAATAATGCAAAGGAGTTTTTATGAACATGCTTGGCAAATCGTTTCTGGGCATCATGCTTTCCCTTTCCTGCGCTGTTTCTGTGCAGGCGGCCGACACTCTGATGATGGCCACAACCACCAGCACGCAGGACTCCGGCCTTCTGGAATTTCTTAATCCTATTTTTAAGGCAGACACAGGCATAGACCTGAAATGGGTTGCGGTTGGCACAGGCAAGGCGCTGGAAATTGCAAAAAACTGCGACGCAGACGTTCTTCTTGTCCACGCACCCGCCGTTGAGAAAAAATTTGTTGAAGACGGCTTTGGCATTGACCGACGCCAGATCATGTACAACGATTTTGTTATTGTAGGCCCCAAGGGCGATCCTGCGAAAATTGCCGGCAAAAGCACTGCCGATGCCCTGAAAGCCATTTATGATACCAAGTCCGGCTTTGTCAGCCGCGGCGACAAGTCCGGCACGCACAATGCAGAACTCAAGCTCTGGAAAGCCTCCAGCCTTACGCCTGACAAGGAATCTTTTTACATCTCTGCCGGTCAAGGCATGATGGCCACGCTTGCCATAGCCGCAGAAAAAGGAGCCTATGCCCTGACTGACCGCGGCACATGGATCAAGTTTGACAACAAGCAGGGCAACGCCAATCCTCTTAAGATAGTTGTCGAAGGCGATACTGCCCTGTTCAACCAGTACAGTGTAATCACCACCAATCCCAAGGTCTGCCCCAACGTCAAGACGGATCTTGCTGCCAAGTTTGAAGACTGGTGGGTAGCTCCCGAAACTCAGAAAAAGATTTCTGAATACACTCTGGAAGGAAAGCAACTCTTCTTCCCCAATGCAGGTAAATAACTATTGCTTGTAAAAGGAGGGGTGGACTTTTCTTCCCCTCCCTATGGCATTTCCCAGCATCTTTCAGAGGCACGCATAGTCAGAGGGGCTTATGGGCTATTTTTCTGACGGATTTCAAAATGCTGTCGGACTTCTCCTGCATATGGACGACGCCACGACTTCTGCCATTTCAGCCACGCTGACGTCAACCGGATGCGCTCTGCTCATTGCCCTGACGCTTGGTCTGCCTGTTGGATTTTTGCTCGGTTACACGCAATTTCCCGGCAAACGGTTTTGCCGCCTTATTTCTGACACTCTGCTTGCTTTTCCAACTGTTCTTATCGGCCTCATTGTCTATGTATTCATAACCCACCGCGGACCACTTGGACAATACGGACTGCTGTTTACCATCCCCGGCATGGTCATAGGTCAGGCAATACTTGCCCTGCCCATTGTCATTTCCTGGACTGCCCAGGCCGTGGAAAACCTGGACTCCCGCTGTAGAGAAACTCTGCTTACGCTGGGAGCTTCTCCTGTGCAGGTAGCACTGCTCTGCATAAAAGAAATACGTTATGATCTCGGCATGGTCTGCGTGACGGCATTTGGAAGGGTCGTGACCGAAGTCGGCGTGGCCATGATGCTCGGCGGCAATATCCGTTACTCTACCCGCACCATGACAACAGCCATATCGCTGGAAACCAGCAAAGGTGAATTTGCACAGGGAATAGCGCTTGGTCTCGTTCTGCTGCTCATAGCCTTTGTCATCAACCTGCTGATGGCCTGGTTCAGACGCAAAGGACGACTGGCATGACCCCACTCTTTGAAGCGCGTGATCTCTGCAAAAACTATGGCGGTATAAAAGCGTTGAGTTTGCCCTCGTTTTTTATGGGCAAAGGCGAACTGGTGGTGCTAGCAGGCCGCAACGGCAGCGGCAAGTCTACGCTGCTGCGACTGCTGGCTTTTTTGGAAAAGCCATCTTCCGGCACGCTTCGCTATTATGGCAACGCAACAGAGCCAAGAAAAGAAATAACTCTGCTTCTTCAGGACGCGTATTTGTTAAAAGAAACGGTGATGCACAACGTCACCTTAGGCCTCAGACTTCGCGGAGAAAAGCACGGCCTTCTGCAAAGGTTTACAGACGCCATGCAAGCCGTCGGATTTTCTGATCCCATGGCCATGGCTGACCGCCCCCAATACAAGCTTTCTGGCGGAGAAAAGCAGAGGGTGGCGCTTGCCGCCCGAATCATACTTAAGCCTTCTGTGCTACTGCTGGACGAACCTACCGCCCATGTCGACGCAGACAGCGAAAAGACCATTCTTTCGAGCATTGCACATATCCTCGCCTCTGGAACCAGCGTTGTTTGTGCAACGCACGATGCCGGACTGTTCTCTTCTTTTTCAGCACGCACTGTCTGGCTTAAAACTGCACCGTAAGCCTGCGTCTGTCACCCAAATATTGTAGCTCTAGTACTAAAATGAATTGACGAGTATAATAAATTCTGTTAGTTTTCTTATTAGGAGGAAAAATATATGCAAAACATATCTATCGCTGAAATTATTTCATTAATTGAGGCTGCTTCTGACAATGAAAAAGAAC
>JAGAZG010000083.1 GCA_017940105.1 Mailhella sp.
CCCAGCACGCCAATTTTTGCGCCGTAAAAATAGCCCAGGGTAATGTCTTTTAAAACTTCTTTCTGGCCATGCCGCTTGGTAACGCGGTACATGGAATAGATGACTTTATCAGGCTCGTTCATTATAATCACATCTCGCATTCAGCATGTGCAGGCAAGTACAGGAGATTGCCGCAAATTCATTCTAAGCGGGATTGCCGCGGAACTCTATCTCAGTGATTTCATACGTGATAAGCCCTTTCGGAACCCGTACGGAAACTTAATCCCCGACTTTATGCCCAAGAAGTGCGCGGCCTACTGGAGAACTGACCGAAATGGAACCGTTTGCATAATCTGCTTCTTCCTGTCCAAGCAGGGTATATTCGCGTTCTTCTTCGGTATCCACGTCAACAAGGTGAACAGTCGCGCCAAAAATAACCTTGTCGCCTGACAGCTGTGAAAGATCTATCACGGTCACCTGAGGCAGCAGGGATTCAATGTAATTAATGCGGGCTTCAAGCATGCCCTGGCGTTCGCGTGAGGCGTCATATGCGGCATTTTCACGTAAATCACCCTCTTCGCGGGCTTCTTTTATGGCCTGGATAACTATGGGGCGTTCTTTCTTTAAATTTTCAAGTTCTTTTTCCAGCTTTGCGTAGCCTTGCACAGAAATGGGATTGCTCATGGCCGTACCTTCATGTTGCCTGTTGTGGATATGGTAAAAAAAAAGACCCGGCTCTTTGAAAGCTGCACGGACTTCGCAGAGGGGTAATGTTTGAAAGGTCAAGTTACTCAGAACAACGCGGCAAGTCAAGAGCAGGAAGGCCACGCAAAAAAAATGCTGTCCCGCTTCACTGTGAAAGGCTATGGATTTTGACTGCGGTAAATCAGGCTTTGCGCCGGGCGCTGATCTCCACAGGAAAGCCGTACTGTACCGATCGGCTGACGGTGCAGTTGCGAACTTCGGCCAGGCACAGCTTCAAGACGTCTCCATACCGTTCTTCTACATCGGCTTCAACTTCCACTGCCATTTTTTCCACCCGGGAGGCTCCGTGTTCATCTTTGCCGATCCAGAAACGGCCTGTGGCTTCTATGGAGCGAAAAAAGGCTCCATGCCGATGAAGAGATGCGCCCAGAGTTTCGCAGTAGCACGACAGCACGGCGCCTATCAGAAACGATGCGGGACTGCCATATTTTTCCTTTTCATTGGACAAATACTGAAACCTGCCGGGGATATCGCCAAAAAGCGGATGCTGCGTATGCAGGATTACGCCGCTTTCCGTCAACGTATACTTTGCTTCACAGGCCATCATGCCTCCCTGGTATTGCGCAATTGCCAGCCGCAGCGGCTAAACGTTTGCAGGACGCCAGTCTTTTATCTTTATGTCAACGCTGGCGACACCGTTATACATGTCAATGGAGGGGGTGTATGCCAAATCTATGCGGCTGCCTTCCATGCCGGATGTAAATCTGTCTGCTCCCCGCCATGCTTTTGCACGCAGGGTTATGCCGCAGCTCTCATCGGCAAGTTCAAGCAGCGCATGATTTTTTTTGATGCCAAACGTCCTGATTTTTTTGATTATCAATGAATGAACGGAAAAAACAGGCTCCGGGTTGCCAACGCCAAAGGGCTGAAGCAATCCCAGCTCTTTAAGAAAGGCAAAGTTCGAAGCCCCGCTAAAATCAAGTTCGGCGTCAATATATTGTACAGGAGGCACAGGCGCAGAGCCGAGGCTGCCGCGAACGGCTTCGCAAAAATGACGGCGAAAGTCCTCCAGTTTTTCTGGCATAACTCTGATGCCGGCAGCCATGCGATGCCCGCCATACCCTACCAGATCATTCGCGCAAAGTTCAAGTCCCGCATGAAGATCAAAACCTTCTATGGATCTTCCGGATCCTTTCAGGCATGCGCCGTCCCTGCACAGGACAAAGGCTGGCTTATTGAATTTTTCTACAATGCGTGAAGCTACAATGCCTATCACGCCCTGATTCCAGTCATCGCCAGCAATGACGTAGGCTGGATCATCAGGCAATTGTTCAGCTTCGAGCATGGCGGCCTCGCAAATTTTGTCTTCTTCCTGCCGTCTCAGCGAATTATAGCCGTCAAGCATTGTGGAAAGGCGGCGGCAGGCATCAAAATCTGTCGATAGCAGTAAATCAAGAGCTGTCTGCGCCGAGGCCATTCTGCCAGCGGCATTGATCCTCGGCGCCAGGCTGAAGACCACCTGGCCGGCCCCCAATGCGGCTGCCGGCGAAAATCCGCAGACAGCCTTAAGTTCCGAAATGCCCGGGCGCCTGGCGTCTGCCAGAATTTTTAAGCCGTTTTGCACGAGGATTCTGTTCTGCCCTTCAAGCTCAACAAGATCGGCAAGCGTGCCCAGGGCCACAAGGTCAAGAACTGACCGCATATCCATTTTTTTACCGTTGCGCCTTGCAAGCAACGCATTGAGCTCAGCCATCACGTAAAAAATGACGCCGACGCCAGAAAGCGACAGGCATGGGCCGCCGCCGACCTTTGGATTGCAAATGACGGTTGCAGGGGGAAGAAGCTGCGGAGGAATGTGATGATCGGTAACTATGACGGTCATGCCAAGTTCCCTGGCCCTGGCAATAGCCTTTTCATCTGAGATGCCGCAGTCTACGGTGAGTAGAATGTCAATTCCCTGCCGGGCCAGAGCTTCAACTCCGGCTTCATTCATGCCGTATCCTTCCGTGCGCCTGTCAGGAATGTGCCACGATGCGCTTATGCCATGATAGCGCAGCACTTCCAGAGCGAGAGCCGTACCGGTAATGCCATCAACATCGTAATCCCCCCAAATGGCAAGCCTGCCTCCTTCAGCCAGCCTTCTATCTATCTCGCCGGCGGCTTCTGCCATGCCATGCCAAAGGCGCGGTGAAGACAAATACCTGAGCCTGGGATCAAGATAAACATTGCCTTCTGCAGGACTGTCAACTCCCCTGAGCCACAGCAGTCTGGCCATGCGCAAAGAAACTCCGCAGCCTTTTGCTATCTGGCTTGCAAGCTCTTCCGGCGCTTCCTGTCCGTCCCGGGTCCTGGCCTTCCATGTTTTTTGCATGACGTGCATAAGTTTTTTTTATTGTTAGTTACGTTCTGGTATAAGGCCTCGGCCTTGAAGCCTCAGCGATGCCCCGGCCTTGAGTCCGGGGTAAAGCTGCGGCCGGTTTGAAAGGGCAATCCCCTCCTCCAAAACAACAGGTGCACAGGCATGAATGCCTGTGCAGGCCTGCTATGACTCTCCAAGCGTCTGGCGAGCAAGTGCCGGAGAAAGCCGCGGCCTCAGTGATGAGGCAACATAAAAAGACCGGAGCTGATCATACGCGGCGTCAAGGTTGTCATTAACCAGCACAGCATCAAACCAATGGCTGCTCAAAATTTCAGACCGGGCGTTGGCAAGCCTGCGCACAATGGATTCTTCGCTTTCTGTACCACGGTTTCGCAGGCGTCTTTCCAGTTCTTCCAGCGATGGAGGCAGGATAAAGACAAACTTTGCGTCAGGCAGTGTCAGTGACAGCTGGGCAGCCCCCTGAACGTCGATGTCAAAGAGCACGTCCCTGCCGTCGGCCATGGCATCCAGCACCGGCTGCAGCGGCGTGCCGTAAAAATTGCCATGCACTTCTGCCCATTCGGCAAAATACCCTTCTTTTTTGCGCCTGATGAATTCTTTTTTGTCAATGAAATGATAATCAACGCCGTTCGTTTCGCCAGCCCGTGGATGACGCGTGGTGCAAGATATGGAAAAACAAAGGGGAAAATCAGCGCACAGCCGGGAGATCAGTGTTGATTTTCCCGCACCAGAAGGCGCGCAGACAACCAGAGGAAAGCCTTTTCGTGCCGATAACAACTGTTTCATGGACAACAATCCTTTTTGGTAAGCGGCGCACGAATGGACGCAGCGGTTAATAAGCTATTCAAGATTCTGGACTTGTTCCCGGCATTTTTCCAATTCATTTTTGCATTCTACAATCAGCTGAGACACCTGCGCATCCTGTATCTTGTTGCCGCACGTATTAATTTCACGAAAACATTCCTGCAAGGTAAAATCAAGCTTTCTGCCGGCATCCTGCCCGCGCTGCAGCAAGCTTTGCAGGCGGTCGAAATGCGCATGGAGACGGGTCAGTTCTTCGGTGACGTCGAGCTTGTCAGCCATGATGACTATTTCCTGCATAAAACGATTTTCTTCTAGCTCGCAGCCCATTGCTTCAAGCATGGCTGAAAGACGTTCGCGAACCTGTTCGAATCTGGCCTGCTTTATCAGAGGAGCCCGATCTTCGATGCTGGCCACCCAGTTTTTCATGCTCGCAAAACGGTTTTCCAGATCAGCAAACAGTCGTTGGGCTTCTGTTTCGCGTGAAGCGTTCCAATCATTCAGCGCAGCTTCCAGCCCTTCTGATAAAACTGCAAAAAGCGCGTCATCAAAGTCTTCGCATTCGTTCGACCAGAGGCTGGAAACATGAATCAATGACATGTAATCCGGCGCAAAACTGTCCCCGCGGGAAGCAGCCAGTGCTGCAAGCCCGTCCATCATGGCATGCGCCAGCGGCATGTTCAGGCTTGAACGCGCTGCCGATGCCAGCTGCAGCGAAAGCGAAACTTCAACGCGTCCTCTCAGGGCATTGGAACGCAAGATTTTTTCAAAGCCGCTTTCCATGCTGCGAACGCTATGCGGCAATGACCATTTAATATCTAAAAAACGGTTGTTTACGCTGCGCACTTCCCATGCAAAAGAAACGCCGTTTTCCTCCCGCTGGCAGCGGCCAAAACCCGTCATGCTTCTGATCGTCATACTACCCTTTCCTGCATGTTATTTTACAATGAG
>JAGAZG010000084.1 GCA_017940105.1 Mailhella sp.
CGAAGTCTTCAGCCAGAAGCAGGCCATGGATAATGAGTACAAAGAACAGGAACGCGCCTTGAAAAACAGGGAAAAGAAGCTCCAGGACATCAGCGACCGGATGGAAGAAAAAATGGAGCGGATCACCAGCAAGGAGCACGAGATACTGCACCAGGAAAAAGAACAGACCCGGCGTGAAAGCATGATAGCCGAAAAAGAAAACCGGGTGGAAGCTCTGCTGGACGAGCAGGAACGCCGCCTTCAGGAAGTTTCGGGCCTGACTGCGGACGAAGCGAAGCAGCGCCTGTTCCAGGAAATAGAGGCCCGTACCAGGCACGAATCTGCAAAGATGATCCGCGTCATAGAAACAGAGGCAAAAGAAACGGCGGACCGCAAGGCCAAAGAAATTCTCGCATGCGCCATACAGCGCTACGCAGGAGATTACGTAGGCGAGCAGACCGTAACAGCGGTGACCCTGCCCAGCGAAGACATGAAGGGACGCATCATTGGCCGGGAAGGGCGCAACATTCGCGCGCTTGAGGCAGCCACCGGCGTTGATCTGATCATTGACGACACGCCCGAAACGGTCATTCTTTCGGCATACAGCCCCATGCGCCGGCAGATAGCCCGCATGGCCCTTGAGCGGCTCATCCAAGATGGCCGCATCCATCCGGCCCGCATTGAAGATATCGTTCACAAATGCGAGCAGGAGCTGGAAGTGCAGATCCGCGAGGTCGGCGAACAGGCCACCTTTGACGCAGGGGTCCATGGCATTCATCCCGATATCATACGCCTGCTTGGCCAGCTGCGCTATCGCACGAGCTTCACCCAGAATGTACTGCAGCATTCGCTTGAGGTTTCTGCGTTGTGCGGCATGATGGCTGCCGAGCTGGGCATGGATGTCAAGAGAGCCAAGCGCGCCGGGCTTCTGCATGACATAGGCAAGGCCGTGGATCACGAAGTGGAAGGATCACACGCCATTATCGGAGCTGACATAGCCAAGAAATACGGTGAAAGCAAAGAAATCGTCCACGCCATAGCGGCCCATCACGAAGACGTGCATCCTGAAACCGCGCTTGCCGTTCTTGTGCAGGCGGCGGATTCCCTTTCCGGGGCGCGGCCCGGGGCCAGAAAGGAACTTTTGGAAAACTATGTCAAGCGACTGGAAGACCTGGAAAATATCGCTGATTCCTTTGAAGGCGTCGCCAAGTCCTATGCCATTCAGGCAGGGCGCGAGCTGCGCGTGATCGTCAATTCTGAAGATGTGGACGATGACAGTACCTACATGCTCTGCAAGGATATATCGGCAAAAATTGAAGAGAGCCTTACCTATCCCGGGCAGATCCGCGTGACCGTCATACGCGAGCGCCGTGCCGTGGGCTATGCGAAATAGCCTGCCGAGGGGATTGGATACTTTTATTATTGGAGGCAGTCATGTTTGAAGTGCCGGCAGGTTTTGTTCCTGATTTTGCCAAGTCAGGCGGGCTCATCGCAGCCGTGGCGCAGGATGCGTCCAGCGGAGAGGTCCTCATGCTGGCGTGGATGAATGAAGAGGCGTGGAAGGCCACCCTGGCTACGGGCGAGGCCCATTACTGGAGCCGCAGCCGGCAGAAGCTCTGGCATAAGGGCGAAAGTTCCGGAAATGTGCAAAAAGTCAGTGCCATCAGGCTGGACTGCGACGGCGACGCCGTCGTCCTAGAGATTGAGCAGGTGGGAGGGGCCGCCTGCCATACAGGCAGGGCGAGCTGCTTTTACCGCCGCATAGTTCCGCACGGCAGGGACATTGAGATTTGCAGCCCGCAGGTTTTTGATCCCGCAGAAGTTTATAAACAGTAGAGGTACCGCACCATGACGCAGCTCAAGCTGGGCATTCCGAAAGGCTCGCTGGAAGAAGCCACCATCGCTCTTTTTGAAAAGGCGGGCTGGAAGATTCATAAGCATGTCCGCAACTATTTTCCTGAAATCAACGACCCTGAACTTCATGCGCGTCTGTGCCGCGTCCAGGAGATTCCCGAATATATAGAGGAAGGCGTGCTTGACGTGGCTCTTTGCGGCAGGGACTGGCTGGAAGAGCGCGGCGTTTCCTGGGGAGGCCCCGAAGGCGGTGACGAGCCTGTGGTTGTGATTTCTGACCTTGTTTATTCCAAGGTTTCAAACCGCAAGGCCCGCTGGGTACTTGCCGTGGCGGGCGATTCTCCGTACCAGTGCGCAGAGGATCTTGCCGGAAAGCGCGTTTCCACCGAGCTTGTCGGGGTGAGCCAGCGATACTTTGCACGGCATAACGTGTCTGTCGACATCAATTATTCGTGGGGAGCGACAGAAGCCAAGGTGGTGGAAGGGCTTGCCGACGCCATTGTGGAAGTGACGGAAACAGAAACGACCATCAAGGCTCACGGCCTGCGCGTCATTGACGAAGTCATGTCCAGCAACACCATTCTCATTGCCAACCGCAGGGTATGGAATGACCCCGAAGCCAGGCGCAAGATAGAGCAGATAGATCTTCTGCTGCAGGGCGCGCTGCGTGCCGAGAGCTTTGTCTGCCTCAAAATGAACGCGCCTACGTCGCACCTGGACGAAATCCTCACGCTGCTGCCCGCGCTTAATTCCCCCACGGTGGCTCCACTGCGCAATACCGCATGGGTTTCGCTTGAAACGGTGGTCGCCGTCAGCGAAGTTCGCGATCTTATTCCTCGCCTCCGTTCCCTTGGGGCGGAAGGCATTTTGGAATACAGTCTGAACAAGGTCATATGAGCGACGTTTGCATCCGCATGCAAAAAGGCTCCTGTTTTTTCCAGGAGCCTTTTTGCTTTGCATGCCCGTGCCCCTGAGCGGGAACGGCAAGAGGCTTACTGCTCCAGAAAAACGCCCGGCTGCGGCACAGAAACAAGCTCGCGCTTCAGCAGCTCTTCTGCCGCCTGCACGGCGTTCAGCGCCATGCCCTTGCGCACGTTGTCTGCAACGACCCAGAGGTTGAGCGCATTTTCACGGCTTTCATCCTCGCGTATGCGCCCGACAAAAACGTCGTCTTCGCCAGATGCGTCAATGGCAAGCGGGTAAAGGTCAGCGCGAGGGTTGTCAGCAACCTGTACTCCCGGCGCGTCCATCAGCATGACGCGGGCTTCTGCTGCGGCAAGCTTTTTTTCTGTTTCAATATTGATGGATTCAGAATGCCCGTAAAACACGGGTACGCGCACGCATGTTGCCGATACCTTTACGCCATCGCCCAGCATCCTGCGCGTTTCGCCGGCCAGATTCATTTCTTCTGCGGTGCAGTCGCCGTCCATGAATTCGCCTATGCGGGGAAGGCAGTTAAAGGCTATCTGATGCGGATAAACTTCGGCTTCTGGCTGCTGCATGTTGAAAAGTCGGCGCACCTGGCGTTCGAGCTCGCCCACTCCTTTCTGTCCGGAGCCGCTCACGGCCTGCATGGTGGTCACGACAATGCGGCGGATGTGCGCAGCATCGTGCAGAGGCTTGAGCGCAACAAGCATCTGGATGGCGGCGCTGCCGGGACAGGCGATGATGCCGTTATGGGCGTCAAGGGCGTCGGGGTTTACTTCGGGCACTACAAGCGGACAGCGCTCATCCATGCGCCATGCGCTGGAAGTGTCGACAACCACGCAGCCCGCTGCCTGCGCATGCGGCGCAAATTCCCGGGCAGCCTTTTCGCCGGTGGCAAACAGGGCAAGATCGACGCCCTTGAAGGAATCTTTGGTCAGTTCTTTGACATAGACTTCGCCTTCGCCGAAAGGAACCATGCTGCCGGCGGATCTGGCAGAGGCCAGGGCTGTTATGGATGCGCAGGGAAAGCGCCGTTCGGCGAGAATCGAGAGCATTTCGCGCCCTGCTGCGCCTGTGGCTCCGCATACGGCGACGTGAAGCGATCTGGTCATGGGTGTCTCCTGTGTTCCGCAGAAGATGCGGTTTTTTGCTGTGTGCTTTCCATTGCACTGCAGGCTGAGGCTGTCAAGCCTTGCGCGGCGCTGGCAAAACAGCGGGGCTTGCGCAGTTTTTGGTCTTGAGTATGATGGATTTTCAGGAGACAGCCGCCATGAGAACATGCATATTCACGTTGCTGCTTGCGTTTTTGCTTTTCGCCTGCCTGCCAGGCTGCTCTCAGGAACGCCTGGACGACATACGGATTTCTGGCGACATGACAACGGGCATAGGCGTAGGGCACGGCATGCACGGCGGCAGCCGCGTGACTACGGGCATAGATTTCTAACGCCCTGCGGGGCATACACAGGAAATGCACATGCTAGCCATACTTGACTATAAGGCCGGCAACCAGACCAGTGTGCTCAGGGCACTGCGATTTCTCGGCATCACGGCGGAGATAACGGCTGAGCCTGCCGCCATCCTGGGCGCTGACGGCGTCATTTTTCCGGGGGTGGGAGCTGCCGGGCAGGCCATGAACCACCTGCGCGCCACCGGCATGGACAATGTGCTCAGGCAGGTAGTGGATCAGGGCATACCCCTGCTGGGCATCTGCCTTGGCTGCCAGATCCTGCTGGAGCACAGCGAAGAGGGCGATACCGCCGCGCTGGGGGTGGTAAAGGGCGTATGCCGGCGCTTTCTGCCGGAATGGCGGGACGGAGGTGAGCCGATACGCATACCGCACATGGGCTGGAACACACTTGAGCTGCTCAAACCCTGCAAGCTTTTTGAAGGGATTCTTCCGGACGACCGGTTTTATTTTGTGCATAGCTTTTACACTGAGCCGGATTCTGCGCTTTGCCTGGCGCAGACGACCTATGGCCTGACGTTCGCCTCTGCCTATGGCCGGGACGGGCTCTGGGCCGTTCAATTCCATCCTGAGAAAAGCGGCAGGCCCGGACTGAAAATTTTAAGCAACTTCAGCCGTTACTGCGAGGAGCGAGCCCATGCCTGAAAAAAAACGTCTGAGCAAAAGGCTCATCCCCTGTCTTGACGTGCGCGACGGCAAGCTGACCAAGGGCATAAAGTTCAGGGGCAACGTCGATATTGGCGACCCTGTGGAAACGGCGCGCCGCTATTATGAAGAAGGTGCAGACGAGATCGTTTTTTACGACATCACGGCTTCCAGCGAGGCCCGCGGCATTTTTCTGGATGTTGTGGAACGCGTCGCCAGCAACATTTTCATCCCGTTTTCCGTCGGCGGAGGGCTCTCGTCGGTGGGAGACATGCGCGCCGTGCTTCTCGCCGGCGCAGAAAAGGTTTCTGTAAATTCGGCGGCGGTCAAGGATCCCTTCCTCATCAGCCGCGGCGCGGACGCCTTTGGCTCCCAGGCCATAGTCGTGGGCATGGATGTGAAAAAGGTCGGCAGAACGGAGTCCATTCCCTCAGGATACGAGATCGTCATCCACGGCGGCCGCAAGCCCATGGGCATTGACGCCGTTGCCTGGGCCCGTCGCTGCGAAGAGCTCGGAGCCGGAGAGCTCTGCGTCAATTCCATTGATGCCGATGGAACGCTTGACGGCTATGAACTGACTCTGACAAGAATGATCTGCGACGCTGTGGACATACCCGTCATAGCGTCGGGCGGGGCAGGGGCGCCGCAGCATCTGGCGGATGCCGTTACCGTGGGCGGCGCATCGGCGGCGCTGGTGGCATCCATCGTGCATTACGGCCAGTACAGCATAGCTGAACTTAAAGATTACATGGAAAAAAGCGGTGTGACTGTGCGCCGCGTGCGCGGCATGCAAGGCATGGCCAGCGCTTGAAGCATTGCCATAGAAAACAGGAGTAGCAAATGTCTGATGCCTTCCCAACGCGCCGCGCGCGCATGGAATATGTCTGCATGGGTTGCGGCCACCGCTTTCCGGTGGACCGGCTCATCTATACCTGCCCTGACTGCGGCGGCGTGATGCTGCTGGAGGACCTTGACTTTGACAGCATGAAGGAAAAAGGCGCGGCATTCTGGCGCAGCCTTTTCGACTCCCGCAGGGCCACGAGGATACGCGCCCTGCGAGGCGTATTCCGCTTTTACGAGCTCATGGCACCCGTGCTGGAAGAAGATGACATCGTGTACCTGGGCGAGGGTGACACGCCTGTCATTGAAGCCGCGCAGGCGCTGCAGAAGAAAGTGGGCAGGCGTTTCGCCTATAAGAACGACGGGCAGAACCCCAGCGCATCTTTTAAAGACAGGGGCATGGCAGGGGCCTACAGCTATCTTAAGTCTCTGGTGCGCTCGCATGGCTGGAAAGAGGTACTGACCATCTGCGCGTCCACTGGAGACACGTCGGCCGCCGCCGCCATGTATGGCGCGTATGTGGGCGAGCCTATACGCACCGTCGTGCTGCTGCCGCACGGCAAGGTCACGCCCGCGCAGCTTTCGCAGCCGCTTGGATCCGGTGCGCAGGTGCTGGAAGTGCCGGGCGTGTTTGACGACTGCATGAAGGTTGTGGAGTACCTTGCCGACCACTATCGCGTGGCGCTGCTTAACTCAAAGAACAGCTGGCGCGTCCTCGGGCAGGAGTCCTATGCCTATGAAACCGCCCAGTGGTATGGCTGGGATCTGGCAGGCAAGGCCATGTTCATGCCCATAGGCAACGCAGGCAACATCACGTCCATGATCTCGGCATGCCTCAAGATGCGCCGGCTCGGCATTATTGATGAAATGCCGCACATCGTTGGCGTTCAGTCAGAGCATGCCGATCCTGTCTGGCGCTATTATTCGCAGCCCGCACAGGACCGCCGTTACGAGCCCGTTCAGGTGCAGCCCAGCGTGGCGCAGGCGGCCATGATCGGCAATCCTGTTTCGTTCCCCCGCGTCAAAAGCCTTGTGGAGCGTTTTGAGCAGGCCGGCGGGCGCTTTGACGTCGTGCAGGTTACGGAGCAGGCGATCATGGACTCCATGATTCTTGCCAACCGCCACGGGCACATTGCCTGCACGCAGGGTGGCGAGAGCTTTGCGGGCATGCTCAGGGCGCAGGAGAGCGGAATCCTGGAAAAGGACGAATTCTGCATTCTTGACTCCACTGCCCACGCATTGAAATTTGCCGGATTTCAAAATATGTATTTTGAAGATTCGTTCCCCCAGGCGTACGGGGTGCACGCCCGCGCTGAGCTTGTCAACAAGCCGCGCCTTCTGTTTACGCCTGAAGAACGAGAGGCTATGCCTGCGGGCGAATTTACCCGCGCTGCCGCGCAGGCCGTCGCGGCTGCGGCCGGCCTTGAAGCAAAAGAGTGATTTTACCTGCTGAGCCATGCTTGACAGCATGGCACGCACAGGCTATGCCACAAGTCATTGGCGCTCCAGACAAGCGCCGTTGTATGCTCGGAAATTTAAACGATCCGGTTTTCCGGATAACATCAGGAGGCTGTTATGGGCTATAAGATTGAATTTGATGAAGACAAGTGCGTTGGCTGCGGACAGTGCGTTGACATCTGCCCTGTTCAGGTCTGGGAGCTCCAGGACGGCAAGTCCAATCCCGTGAACGCCGAAGAATGCCTTGGCTGCGAATCCTGCTCCGGCGTGTGCGAGCAGGATGCCATCGTCATCGAGGAAGAGTAGTTTGCCTTTTGCGGTTCCGCATGCCGGGGCCGTGAAAGCGTCAAAATGAAGCCTCGCCGGATGGGCGCCACGCTCATCCGGCGTTTTTTAACCCTAAAATCATGCATGCGGATTGGCAATGAACGCACCGGAACTGGATGCCATTTTTCAGGAATACGAGCAGCTTGCCGCTAATGCGGATTTGCTTTTCGAACGGGTTAAGGGGCAGTTTCCGCACGAAGTGGCCTGCCGGCAGGGATGCAG
>JAGAZG010000085.1 GCA_017940105.1 Mailhella sp.
CGTGAGGACCATGAGGTTGAGCGCTGGAACAAGCTTCTGCCTGATGATGTTCTGGAGGTCGCCCGGGCTTACGGGGCCCGCTGAATCGCGGACACCGTAGAAGACGTCGCGCTTGACATATGGATCGATCTCTTTGGGAACGGACCCCAGCACTTCGGCAAGGCTCTTTCCTTCAGGAATGAGGTCGTTGCCGTACTTGCCGCGTAGGTCGTCCATCACTTCGTCGATGGCGGTCTTGTACTCCGGAGCAAATTCGCTTTTTCCCGATACTGCTGAGGCAAGCGCAGAGTTATGCTTGGCGGCATCCGGGCCTGCCTTGGGCAGCCCCTTGCCGGCTCCTGCAGGGACGCGCGCTTCGCGGGCGGGCGCGGGGTGGGAAGAGGAGCAGCACGCCTTTATGCCGAGGTAGGCAAGGCGGAAGAGTTCGGAAAGCCCGCATGTCATTATGCCGAGGGCGACCCTGCCGGCCGTTTTCCAGCCTGAGGATCCCGAGACGGGGCGGGCGTTCCTGAGCTCTGCCGGAACTTCGCCGGCATTTTGCTTCTGCACCAGGGCCTTGCTCTGGTAGTGATCCACATTCATGATATTGTCATTGCGTATCTGCGACATAAGTCACCATATCCTTATTTATGGATTTGCGGAGCGTGGTGTCAGTCCTTTGCACTTGAACACGTCACCGCAAAAGCTGAGTCACCTGGGCGCAATAATGCTGCGATTTTGCGCGCAGCTTCATGAAAAAGCTGCCGCGCATCGGTACGGCAATCTTATGCAAAGAGCTGCACGTTGCTGCTGCCTGCATTCTGCTGATCACTGCTGCCTGCCGAAAGCGTGATTATGCGATGCGCCCACATATCACAGACCTGCAGGATTTTTTCCAAGGTTAAAACAAAGTCTTCAGGATTGTTTTCCGCTTCTTTGCCGTCGAAAAAGTAATTGTAAATAACAGTTTCACTCTCAGGCTCAAGGCTGAAATAGCCTCCTCCGGTTTCCTGCCCGAAAAGGGCTCCTGCAAGAAGCTCACGATAGACGGCTTTCGGAGCGTCTTTGGCAAGCGAGGCAACCTCCACGAAACACAAAATCATGCCTGAGCTGCTGACAAACTGCAGGTTTAGATTATATTGGTCATCCACGCGGATGGTCACCAGCCCCGCATCATCGGGCACGAGCATGTCAAGGCCGGTTGTTTTTCTTACCGCTGAGAGAAATTCCTTGTATTCTTCCATTGTCTCCATATCCTGTCTCCTTATATAAGAGTATTATTCCGGTTTGTTCGAAAGCAGCTGTTCTCATGCTTGTCCGTTCACGCGTAGCGGGCAGCAGCTTCTTCAGGATGGGTCGAACGCGCTATGTTCTCTTCTGCAAACACGTCCATTGCCTGGCCTGCTCCGGCCCTGGCCATAGAAAGCGTCGCATGACCATCCTGGTCAAAGTTGAGCGCAGCCCCCGCTGCATTGGCAAACGCCGCAAGGCGTTCCCGTGCAAGGTCAGAAAGTGGATTTGCGCTGCGGAAGACAATATTTTCGCCTTCCACGGCTCCATTCCATGGAATTCGTGTCTCCGGAATGACTTCAAGGTGTTTAAGCTGGACTTCTCCGTTCTTGCTTGACCAGGTTGTGGGGGATGTGAGCTTTTCAAGATTTTCAATGAGCTCTATGGCTTTTTCCTGCATTTCATGCCCGTCTTCAGCAAGTGCGTCAAAAAGCGCCAGCTGGGAGCCAGCCGCAGTCAGCACCTTGTTAAGGTTTTCATTGAACTCAGCTTCTTTTTTGTTGATTTCAGTGATTATCTTGCGGCGCATTTCCTTTTCGCTAGGGGATATGCCTTTGGAATTGGGGTTGAAAGCAACCCGGTAGTCGTGGAAGAGCTTTGCAAATTTTCCGGAATTTTTAAGCATGCGCAGGTTGAGCACTCCCTGAAACTTGGCGAAGCGGGTATCATCGTCAAACACAGAGTAATTGGCAAAACGGGACGTCAGGGCAAAACCATGCGTATCCTTAAAAGACAGGTTGTCGTATATTTCCAGATCCTTACCGTTGCCCTCAAGCGAATGGCCTGGATCTATCGCAAAAAACTTGCCATTGGAAAAGCCCTTGTTCTGACCGAGTCTGCCAATGGCGTCGCGGTCAGCAAGCACAAGGAAGAACGCCTTATATTTGCCCAGGCTCTCTACTTCTGCGCCATGAGGCGTTACGACACGGCCATCTTTGATATAGCCGTTGCCCATGTCGCTGTAGCCTTCGGCAAATTTTGCCTGCAGCATCAGCTTGGGGTGATTATCGGTATACCTGCCGCGCACAATGGCAAGCTCCTGCGACGGAACACCGGCAAGCCTTGTCAGGTCGTTGGCCAGCGCCTCTGTTACCGCATCGGCTGAGGACTTGTCCGCTGTCGTCGAGGTAACCATGCGATAAAGCTTTCCAGCCTTTCTTCCCGCCGCAGTGCGCTTCGGCCTCATAAAGTTGCCGGCAGATCCCGCTTTTTTGACGATGATGCGACTGTTTTCATTGTAATCCAGTTTTACGATGTACCTGTCATTAAATTGCTTGAATATCGGCGATTTTTCATAGTCTGGACCTTGCTTAACATTCAGCACGGCGTCGCGTATCTCGGAAAAGAGAGCCTTTTTTATATTGCTCATACCGGCCTCTTCCCATTGTTCCGGCTGTATGTAGGGAAATTTATTGCAAAAAGCCCTGTAAATAGAGCTGTTCGCATCGTTCATGCCTTTTTCCAGCATATATTCGGCTACAGCGGCCATGCCAGCAGGATGTGCACGGCCAAAAAGCATGATTTGTTCCCTTAGTGGCAGATTAGCGCATTTTTCAGCGATGTCAGGACATTGCTTTTTCAGTTTTTCAAGCGCGGCCAGGCTTTTTTCGGAGTCAATGTCATACATCAATCCCCTGGTGTCTTCGTAAGACCAGTCTTTTTTGCATATGAAGCCCGGCTCTACGCCGTTTGTCTTTAGCTTTTGGAACAGCAGGGGATTTGTGGGGGAACGGTTGATGCGCATTCCCACGCCGAGGCTGCCGTTTTTGACATGATCCTCAATGGAGGTTGAATCAGCGCCAAACGCAAGCGTCAGGTCATGCAGACCGGAGGGCTCGTTATCTTTTATACCATGGACTGTTGTTTCACGCGCTCCGATGTCGTGGCGTTCTTGCATGCCGGCATCAATGATGTCTGGAGTGCTGATGAGTTCAATCGCTGACGCTAAGCGTTCTGCGACCTTTCGGCTGATGTCTTCAGGTGTTAAGCAGGTCTTTATGTCGACCCCTTCAAACGGATATTCGCTAATGAATTTGCGTACCTTTTTCTGCGTGTCGTCAGAAAGTTCCAGCATGCTCGGATCTGTATCGAGCTGACGGTTAATTTCGTTGATGTACCTTTTTTTCTTGAGTGTTTCGATAGTTGAGAGTGTTGCTTTCACGTCACGGGCACGGAGAGATTTGCGGGTTTGCATCCTGAGTCCAAGCATCGTATCGAACGCGTGCTCGCCAAACACGCCATATTCCTGTGAAAGCGCCTTGCGGAAAGCGGTCATGGCCGCTTCGTTTCTCTTGCTGCCGGAAGAAAATAGGAGATTGCCTACAATAACCGAATCATGACCGTTTTTACCGACTAAGATATCTGTGGAACCGAACCATGAGGCATCTGCTGCCTGACGAAAAGCGTCCAACGAAACAGGCATAAACGCTCCTTGACATTATCATGAAGGTGTTACTGGTATGTAGAATAACTGTGTGTATTTATGTTACATTTATTTGGAGCAGTAGTCAAAGGGGGCAGAATTTGCCACGCAGAATATTATGCTGGTGCGCATGGCTCATTCTTTTGCTTTATTTTCAGAGATCAGTTTTGCCATTGTAGCATACAAGCGTTCCGGTTCGATGGGTTTTGCCAGATGAGCATTCATTCCTGCCTGCAGTGAATTTTGAACATCTTCGTCAAATACATTTGCCGTCATGGCTATGATGGGAATGGATTTTGCATCGTTCCTGTCCAGGTTCCTGATTGCCCTTGTTGCCGTAAGCCCGTCCATTACTGGCATCCTCATATCCATGAGGATTGCATCGTAATACCCTTCCGGTTTTTCTGAGAATAATTTTACGGCAAGCTCGCCGTTGGCGGCATGTTCTGCTTCAATATCCTCCAATTCCAGCAAATCCTGCAAAATTTCTGCGTTTTGTTCAATGTCTTCGGCCATAAGCACCCTGCATCCAGAAAGAATTTGCAGAGAGGGGGCGCCGTTTTCGGCAGATGCGGAATCGATTTCAGAAGGAATATTCGCCTTGTATAGTAATTTCAGCTGGCTCAAGAGGTCTTCGGCAAAGATGGGCTTGTTCATGACAGAGAGAATGCCATCCTCTTTTGCGTCGTTCTCTACGTCATCAGAATTGTAACCAGTCATCATTATGACAGAAGTTTTTCCATTATCAAATGAACGTACCGCATGAACCAGTTCCAGTCCGTTTAATCCGGGCATTTTATAATCAGTCAGCATAAGATTGTATGGCTTGCCCTGATTATAACGATCTTGAATGCTGCGCAAAGCCTCATGCGGATCTGTCATTATGTCTGAGTTTATTCCTATGGATTTAAGTACCAGC
>JAGAZG010000086.1 GCA_017940105.1 Mailhella sp.
CTCTGGATGACCATGGTGGCCAGTACGCCAAGAATAACCCCGAGGACAGGGGTCTTTGTGAACATGCCGATAATCCCGCGCAGCTTTTCGCCGGCGAGGCTCTGAAGGGAGTCGCTGATGAGCTTGATGGCGAAGAGAAAGATGCCCACCCCGCCGAGCAGCTGCATGACAGTGTAAAACGACATTGGTGCTCCTGGCAATTGCGACAATGCGGTTAGCTCCCTTGCTTTTACCGCATAGAAAAAAGCACGGCAACTGAAAATTCTGTCTTTTGCTTGCCTTTTTTTATTGCTCATGTATGCTGGGAAAACATTGTTTAACCAGGAGCGTTTCATGTCAAAGGGCAGTTCCGACAGTAAGGACAGAGGTCTTTTTTCTGGCCATTTTGGCTTTGTCATTGCTGCTGCAGCATCGGCTGTGGGGCTGGGCAATATCTGGCGTTTTCCATACCTTACAGCTAAATACGGCGGCGGAATCTTTCTGCTTGTCTATCTTATTCTTATGCTGACGTTTGGCTATGCGCTCATCGTGGCAGAAACCAGCCTTGGCCGGGCTACCAGGCTTAGTCCTGTGGGGGCGTACCGCGCGTTTGCCGGGTTTAAGAAAAATCCGTTTCTCTCATTCGGCGGCTGGCTTAATGCTGTCGTTCCTATGCTTATCTTTCCATATTATTGCCTCATCGGAGGATGGATTATCAAGTATACCGTGGAATTTTTTGCTGGGCAGGTAGATACAGTGGCCGCCGACGGTTACTTCGGCGGATTTATTTCTTCAACGTGGGAACCGGTGTTATGGCATATGGTCTTTTTAGGATGCACTCTCGCCGTCATCCTCAAAGGCGTGGAAAAAGGGGTGGAAAAGGCGTCCCGGGTGATGATGCCCCTGCTCCTGTTGCTAGCCGGCGTGGTTGCGGTCTATTCCATGACGCGTCCTGGTGCCGGAGCCGGCATCTATTACTATCTGGTGCCAGATTTTTCCAAGCTTTCCATCATGACGGTCGTCGTCGCCTGCGGACAGCTGTTCTTCTCGCTTTCCATAGGAATGGGCATACTCATCACCTACGGATCCTACATGAAGAAAGACGTTGACGTTGAAAAGGCTACGAACAGGATACAGATCATGGATACGGTCGTCGCTCTGCTGGCTGGTTTCATGATCATTCCTGCCGTGTTTGCCTTTTCCGGCGGTGAAGCCGATGCTCTGAATGCCGGTCCGGCACTGATGTTTGTCACTATTCCCAAGGTCTTCAATAGCATGAGCTTCGGCGGCATCATCGGAACCATGTTCTTTCTCATGGTTTTTTTTGCAGCCCTTACTTCCAATATCTCCATTATGGAGGCATGTGTTTCAACTCTTTCGGACGAAATGCACTGGTCCCGCCGTTCAAGCGCTCTTTTCATGACTTTCGAAGCCGTGGCTCTTGGCGTTCCGTGTTCTCTAGGTTTTGGCGTGTGGGATTTCGTCAGCATTGCCGGAATGTCCATCCTCGATATGATGGACTTTGTCGCTGGCACAGTGCTTTGTCCTTTTTCTGCCTTGCTTACCTGCCTTCTCATAGGACGTGTCGTCGGCATAGACCGGCTGGCCGTGGATATTAAGTTTTCGTCTGCCTTCCGCAGGGAGAAAGTATTCAGGATATGCATTTCATGGCTGGCACCAGTCATCCTGCTCATTGTTCTTGTGTCGTCCGTCGCCGCAGCACTGGGCTACATAAAGATGTAATTCGAAAACGCTGAGGACTTGCTTGCGGGAGAACGGCTCATCTTTCTCCCGCGGTGCTTTTAACCGGAGACGTTTGGCAGGCATGCCGTTCACGCAGGCGCCTGCGCATAAAGGCATAGCCTTTTTCCATGCGCCATATTTGCCATGTGTTGAAAAGATTCTGGAATATGGAGTAGGCTGTTAGGCTGATAAGCACGGCAGGATCTAGGTACTGAAAAACCAGCCACATGCCGAAAAGCAGGTTTTTTTGCGCAAGAGCCTGCCCTGCGGCGATGTGGCGGCGGTATTTCCTGCCTGCGCCTCGTCCGATGACGAACAGCACGATGCAAACGCCTATGCCGGAAGCCGAAACGCTTAGTTCCAGGGCAATGCTTTTCTGCCCGGGTGAGAACAGCGTGTCAAAGGTGCTGCTGATCAGTATGAGGATCATGGCAGCCCAAAGATAATAGGAAACATGGCTTTTTTTCACAATGGCGGCACTTACCGATGGAGCAAGCAAGCGTAGCCCCCAGGCGAGAAGCAGAGGCAGCAGCAGCGTTGGCGTGACCTTATAAAAAACCCTTGCCATGAATTCAAAGAAAGGCAAGCCTTCATGATGCTGAGAGATAAGGGGAATGATCAGCGGAGCGGCCAGTATGACGGCAAAATTCCCAAGAAATAGGTAGGCGGTGAGAAAACCGACATTTCCGCCCAGCATTCCTGTAATAGTGGGAGCTGCCGTAGCTGTTGGTATGAGAAAGCAAAGGCTTACGCTTTGCGCCAGCACGGGATTGAGAGGGGCCAGAATAAACCAGGAGATGAGGCTGCCGCCTATCTGCACGGCAAGCAACATGAAATGCAGGCGGTGTACCCCAAGATCCCTTGGTTTAAGGCTGCTGAAGGTCAAAAAAAGCATAATCATCAGTAGCCAGATGGAAAGCGGTGCGAAACGGGAGAAAAAGGAATGCCCGGTAATTCCTGCGGCTATGGCTATGGGTAAGGTCCATTGCTTAATAAAAGCGGCGAAGCTGTTCATAAGATGAGCCCTAGCAGGCATTCGCATGAAAGAAAAGATTTTTAATTGGAAGAAAAAATCAAATGCGCTGCGGAGCTTTTCAGCAAAATGCTTGGGTGACGGCAACGCTGCCATTGGGAGTTATGCGCATGAATGAAGTGCAGGTTTCCCTAAGAAATTCACCGTCATGCGATATGATGATGCGCGTGATCGTCTGTCCCTTGAGAATATATGCAAGTTTCTCCCGTGAGGCTTCGTCAAGAAACATCGTCGGTTCATCCAAAAGCAAGGCTTCTGGCTGCATGGAAAGGACAGAAGCAAGCGCAGCAAGCTTTTTTTCTCCTCCAGAAAGCTTATGGGGCGGCCTGTCTGCAAGCGATTCTATGCCAAGCGAGCTTAATGCATTCATGGCCCGTTCACGGGCCTGTTTTTTGTTCATGCCAAGATTGAGCGGGCCGAAAGCAACGTCTTCAAGCACCGACGAAGAAAAAAGCTGGTCATCGCTGTTTTGGACTACAAAACCGATGCTGCAGCGCAGACGATGTAGATCAGCTTCGCCAGCGACAGGAATCCCGTGAAAGAAAAGACCTCCTTTCTGTGGTTTTTCCAGTCCCGTCATCAGGCGGAAGAAAGTTGTTTTTCCACTGCCGTTTGGGCCATAAAGCCCGATTTGCTCGCCTTCGCGCAAGGTAAAGTTTAAGCCGTGAAAAATTCTGGGGCGGTCTGCATAACCAAAATCTACCTCGCGAAGGGCGGCAACAGCGTCATTCATGTAAATGCCTTCTCATCGTATGATCAGATCAGCCGCCGTCAAGGCCACTAGCGACGCGGCGACACAGGAAAAGAAGACAATTCCACCGCCTCCTGGCTCAGTGGCGGTGTGAAAGACGCCGTGAAATCCCCTTAGCTGCATGGCTTCGTAAATACGCCTTGAGCGGTCCATGCTGTTGACAATAACCATGCCCAGCATGTGGGCTATGGTTCTGTACGTGTGCATAGAGGTTTTAGGGCGGAACCCGCGCAGCGCTGCCGCCGTCCGCATTCTTTTCCATTCATCTTCGATAACATGAATGTGACGAAAGGTGAACAGAAAAAGAAACACCAGTTTTGGAGGCATATGCAATTGTTCGAGGGCAGCCCCCATGTCTGCAATTTCCATGTCTGCAGCAAGCACCAGAAACACTGCCAGTATGCAGTTGCACTTCACCGCCGCTTGAAGAATAAGCTCAACCCCCTCCCTGCTGAACGAAAAGGGGCCAAGTTCCCAGGCTGGGGTTCCGGGCATGCTCCAAGGAACGGTTACTACTAAAAAAAGCAGAAAGAAATTTGCCGGGGCAAGGCGTTTAAAAAGCATCAGAAAAGGGTATTCAGCCAGGCAGATCAGCAGAATTGTTCCTGCTGAGCCTGCAAAAAGGACCGCGCGGGTCTGCACCATAGAAAATAAAAAAGCCGCTGCGACTGCTGTTGCCAGCCTTGCCCGCGGATCCAGAGATGTAATGTCCATGCCGCTAGCCTTTATTGTTTTTGAAAAAGGCAGCCATGCCGAACAGTCCGATAATCCAGCCAATGCCGCCAATAATGTCTTTAATGTCCGGCCCATGTTCTTGCTGTGAAGCATATATCTGAACAAGCATCTGACGCATGGGCGCAAGCTCGTTTTTCAGCATGTTTTCAATTTTCTGTTCCATCGTCAGATCTTCTTTACCGTGTTGTCCAGCAGCGGCGGGCTGGGAGCTTTTTGCTTGGCTGACAAGTAAGTTGGGCTGAGACGCTAGTTTTTTTTGCCCGCCGGATACTGCGAGCACCTGCAGTTCATCTGGTGTCATCATCCAGGAACTTTGGTGTCCTTCGCCAGCGTTGAGCGATATTTTAAGACCGTGACCGGTCATAAGAAAAGCCTGATCCGGATGGTAACGGTATCGGCCCTGTTCATCAGTAATGGCTTCTTCGAGGACGGTTCCGTCCTGCGCATCCGTCATAATCAGCCTGCCATGGCGCACGCGCTGACTCTTGCTGAACGAGCATTCTATCTGAACAGCTTCGCCGTCAACAAAGGCAAAAATATTAACCCTGTGCGCAATGCCCTGCTCTGGGAATAAAAGCAGCAGGGCAAGAGCCAATAGTGTGGCGAACGTATTATTCATAGCTGTGATTCCGAAGTGTCAGAAGAAAAGTGCAGGAGTTCAGGACGTGTTTTTTTCAAGAAAGAGATTATCAGGGCAGAAATGATGCCTTCAATAGCCATGACGGGGACATGCGCGAGAAAAAGCATCCTTGCCGAGGTCATGAATCCCTCATCGGTAAAGGCAAGCGCGGCTGCTGTGCAAAGGGCGGCTCCTGCTACGGAAAAGAAACCGCATAAAAAACCGCCGGCGATAGGCTTTATGCCTGGGGCAGAAAACCATGTTCGAAAAGCATAATGGCAGAGAAGAGCGGGTAACGCCATGTCAAAAGTGTTGACGCCAAGCACGGCTATTCCGCCGTACCTGAAGAGCACAGCCTGAAGCAGCAGTGCTGTAAACAGCACTGGGAAAATCCCCCATCCAAGCAGCATGCCCAGCACGCCGTTCAGTATCAGATGCACGCTGCCTGGACCGAGGGGCACATGGATGAGCGACGCTGTAAAAAAGACAGCAGAAAGCACGGCTGCTGTCGTCAGCCGTTCGTAATCCGATTTTTTCAACCCAAAATAAAGACCGGCCAAAGTGAGCGCATAGCCGCCTATAAGCACGGTCGGCGAAAGGACGCCTTCTGAAATATGCATGGCAGTAATCCAGAGAAACCAGATGCAAAAAATGCTTGGATCCCCGTGGGGACTTTAATTTGCCGTCTTCGGCGAAACAAATTCCATCCAGAGCACGGCGCCCAGCTCTACGTCTTTGGGCGTGCCGTCGTGAGCCATCTTCTTATCGGCGGTATTGAGCGCAGCAAAGCCCCACCAGCCGGCAAAGGGAATGCCGTACGTGAATATGCCGTTGGCGTCGGTCTTGACAACCTGGGTCGTGAGCGCTCCGTTGGGCGCTTCGTACCTGCCGTCTTTATTGTAATATTCAATCTCAACTTCCGTTCCGGGAGCCGGCTTGCCGTCAAGCAGAACCTGCCCCTGAAAAACGTTGCCCGCGTAATTTCCGAATGGGCGAGTCAGGGGCACGATTTCCGTCTTCAGGCCGAGCGGGTCATCCCAGCCTTCTTCTTCGCCAAAGGCGGATATGTACGTCTTTGCGTAATGCATAATAAAGCAGTCCTCGGCAGGTTCCCAGTATGGTTCTGGCACGACGGCAAACTGATAGACGCCTGGCTTTTTAAACTGGAAAGGCAGCTTCCATGCGTCATGATCCAGTATCGTGGCAGGCTGCAGCGATCCGGCAAGCTCTTCGCTTTTTCCGTCTGCGAATACTTTAAAAGAAACAGGTTTTGCCATGTTCATGCCATTGCCTTCCATGGGATGGCTGAACGAAACCTGAAGTTCGATTTTTGCTTCGCTTTGATCTTCTATTACGCTGTCCGAAGGAATAATCATGCCGAAATGGGCCATGGCCGGACTGGCGATAAGGCAGAACGCGGCAGCTGCAATAAGCGTTTTTTTCACGTGTCAACCTCCAGAGAATAACAAAAAATGTTATTTTTTTTAATAAAATAATATTATCTGTCCAGATGTTTCTTGTCAATCAGAATGTGTTATTATTCCAAAAATAGTAATATTTTTATTCCTGTTTCCTGCATGCGATCTCCTTACTGAAAATAGAGCATGTCTGCGTTGATGGCAGCGTTGAGAGCGATAAAACCGTGCTTGACCGCGAACATGACAACACGTAAAATCATTCACGCTTTTATATAAGTATATTCTACTTCAGGTGAGTTGCATGACAGCAAACGCTTCTCTGGCGGCTCTGTACAGGCCGCAGACATTTGCCGAAGTCGTAGGGCAGGACATGGTTAAGTCCATACTGTCGCGTGCGTCCAGGGAAGACCGCGTGGCTCCGGCGTATCTGCTGAGCGGTACGAGGGGGGTCGGCAAGACCACCATTGCCAGAATTTTTGCCAAGGCTCTCAACTGTGAGAAGGCCCCGACAGGCGAGCCCTGCAACCAGTGCGATGCGTGCCGGCGCATCACGCAGGGATCATTTGTTGACGTGGTCGAGATAGACGGTGCGTCAAACCGAGGCATTGACGATATACGCCGGTTGCGTGACGCCGTTGGTTACGCACCGCTGGAAGGTCGGTACAAGGTATTTATCATAGATGAAGCGCACATGCTCACTAAAGAGGCGTTCAATGCCTTGCTTAAAACACTGGAAGAACCCCCTGCGCATGTGACGTTTATTCTTGCAACGACGGAGCAGCACAAGTTTCCCGTGACAATACTGAGCAGATGCCAGCATTTTGTCTTCAGGCAGATACCTGAAGACACGCTTGAAGCACACGTCTGCCGCGTGCTTGAATGTGAGGGGCGGGCTTACGAAAAAGAGGCCGCCAGGCTCATTGCCAGGAGAGCTGCCGGCAGTGTTCGTGATTCCATGTCTCTTCTTGGTCAGGTTCTAGCTCTGGGCGGCGCGCC
>JAGAZG010000087.1 GCA_017940105.1 Mailhella sp.
ATAATTATATTAAATTTACAATTGTTATCAATTATCATGGTATCATCGCCGACAGCTTGCGCTTGGCATCGTTCCCTGCTCAGAAACGCCTGAAAAAATTTCGCGCTGCTCCGGAATGCATGGCTGTGAGCAAATCTCTGCTTCAACGTATATGAAAATACTTATTCAAGAGGGATGCCCTCCAAACCGGCCGCAACGAAGACCCCGACCTGGAGGCCGGGGTCTTAAACCAGAATGGAAATAACGATAAGGGCAATGCTCCGCGCCTACAGACTAAACGGAGCGCATGATGATCATTTCAAAATATAAGCAGTCTTGCCTTCTTCTATGGGCAGATGGCCGAATTTAATTTCAGGCTTAATCCCTGCATTCGAGGGCAGCATCATTGACAAGGCAGTCGCGCAGTTCCTGATGTGCGCCTGGCACCACGCGGGTATCTTTTTTTAAAGCGGAAGGATCAAATTTCAGGGCGGGAGCCTGTTCAAACTTGCCGTCCAGATAGATTTTCTTTATCTGCTCAGAGTAATTGACAGAATTTCTGCGCTGGAATGTCGGGCCGCTCTCGGCGGTTGTATACCGGTACCCGTTGAGGCCTGAGGGCATGGGGCGCAGTTTAATTATTTTGCCCTTCGCCATGCCTCTTTCTCCCTGAGCAGGGCGGTACACGAGCATGACCAGGTCCTTCACGTCCCTTACCTTCAGCATTTCGCTTCTTACCTTGTCTTGCATAACCTTGAAATCTGGCCCCTGAATATCGAAAATCGTCCAGTCGCGGTCTGCCCATCCTATGACAAAATCGCCTGCGAGCAAACCGGCTGCAGCCGCAGGCTTGTCCTTCAGCACATGCGAGACGAAAGTCAGGCAAACCGAAGGGGCGGCACGTTCGATCAGCCAGCATTCCAGAGGCAGCGGACGAAGCGGTATGGAATCCGTATCAGCCTCCCCTATCATCTCGCCCTTGCCGTTCTTGTATCCCGTTCCAAATCCAAAATCGCCGGCAGTTATTGATGATACTTAAAAATCCTACAGAAAGCGCCCTGTTATGCTGTCTTTATTGCTCCGCATGTCCTCCGGTGTTCCGCAGGCAACAATCCTGCCTCCCTGCTCTCCCCCTCCGGGCCCCATGTCAATCACATAGTCCGCATTGCGGATCACGTCCAGGTCATGCTCAATGACAACGACCGTTGCACCGTTGTCTATGAGCATCCGAAACACCTGCAGGAGCGTCCTGACATCCAGCGGATGCAGTCCGATGGTGGGCTCGTCAAAAACAAATACGGAATCAGTTTGCACCTTGCCCATCTCGCTGGCAAGCTTAAGCCTCTGCGCTTCGCCTCCGGACAAGCTCGGCGTTTCTTCCCCGAGGGTGAGATAGCCAAGCCCAAGGTTCTTCAGCACCTCAAGGCGGCCATGTATCACCTTCATGTCTTTGCAGAATTCCAAGGCTGTGTTCACGTCCATATCCATAACTTCAGGCAGGGAACGCGACATGCCGTCCTTATTCTCATAGCAGATCGTCCATGCTTCCTTTGCATAGCGGGAGCCTCTGCATTCCGGGCAGGGAATGTCCACATCAGGCAAGAACTGAACGTCCAGGCTTACGGATCCGGTTCCGTCGCATACAGGGCAGCGCAGTTCGCCTGTATTGTAAGAAAAGGCAGACGCTTTTTTGCCCCTGTCTTTGGCATCTTTTGTTTTTGCGTAGATCTTGCGCAGCTCGTCGTGAACATTGGCATAAGTGGCCACAGTGGAACGGATATTGATCCCAATCGGCGTCGCGTCAATAAGCTTGACGTGGCCTATGCCTTCAGCGGAAACATGCCGTATGTGCGCAGGGAGCTTTTCTCCAGCCGTGAACGCTGCCAAGGCAGGCACGAGGCTTTCGAGAATCAGCGTCGTCTTGCCTGAACCGGATACGCCTGTGACCACGGTTAATCTGCCCTTGGGGATATCCACCTCAAGCGGCTTCACCGTATGAAGGGCCTCTGTGGAAAGGTGGATGCCTCCATATGCAAACATTTCATCTTTGGACGCCTGGGCGCGGATAATCCGCGTTTTACCCGACAAGAAAGGACCAATAAGGGAAGAGCTGTTGCCGGCCATGTCTCTGACGGTGCCTTCCGCGATCACCTTGCCGCCGGCAGCGCCGGCTTCCGGCCCCATCTCAATGATCCAGTCAGCTTCCTTCAGAATCTGCGTATCATGATCCACCAGCAGCACAGAATTGCCGTCCGTCACCAGATCATGCATGACGCCGGTCAGCCCGGTTATATTGGCGGGATGCAGTCCGATGGACGGCTCATCCAGAACATACAGCACTCCAGTCGTGCGGTTTCTCACAGCCCTGGCAAGCTGCATTCGCTGTCTTTCCCCTGTGGACAGCGTGGAAGCCGCCCGGTCAAGCGAGAGATAGGCCAGCCCCAAATCCATGAGCCTTTTTGCCACAAGATGAAAAGAAGCGCAGATGCTTGCGGCCATGGGCCGCATCTCTTCCGGCAAAGATTCAGGAACACCCCTGACCCAGTCGCAAAGATCAGACAGCGGCATCATGCAAGCCTGATCAAGGGACAGCCCCCGCAGCTTCGGCGCTCTGGCCGCATCCGACAGACGTGTTCCATGGCAATCACGGCAGACTTCTTCTTTTAAGAATTTCTCCACCCGCTTCATGCCCTTTTCGTCCGTGACCTTGTTCAGCGCATTCTGTACGGTTGCCACAGCGCTGTAATAGGTAAAATCCATCTCACCTGCGGTCACGCTCTCCTTGTTCTTCGGACGGTAAAAAATGTGCTTCTTCACCATGGGGCCATGAAGGACGATATCCTTTTCCTGCGCCGTAAGCTCTCTGTAGGGCACATCTGTGCGCACCCCCATTGCCCGGCATACATCCGTCATAAGGGACCACATCAGGCTGTTCCACGGAGCAACGGCTCCGCCGTCAATGGTCAGGCTTTCGTCGGGGACAAGTGTGCTTTCGTCCACGGTGCGGACAGTGCCCGTGCCGCCGCAACTCTTGCACGCCCCCTGGCTGTTGAACGCAAGCTCCTCTGCGCCCGGACCGTAAAAATGCACGCCGCAGACAGGGCATACAGATTCATGTTCAGCAGCGACATCCATGGATGGGGGGCAGTAATGCCCGTTCGGGCAGCGATGGCTTGCCAGGCGCGAAAACATAAGCCGCATGCTGTTGAGCAGTTCCGTGCCTGTGCCAAAGGTGGAACGAATCCCCGGCACGCCAGGCCGCTGATGCAGCGCCAGTGATGCGGGAACATACAGCACGTCATCCACGTCTGCCCGTGCAGCCTGGGTCATGCGCCTGCGCGTATAGGTGGAAAGCGATTCCAGATAGCGCCTGGAACCTTCTGCATACAGCACGCCCAGAGCCAGCGACGACTTGCCGGATCCAGACACGCCGGCTATCCCGACGATCTGGTTGAGGGGAATGTCCACGTCAATATTTTTGAGGTTGTGCACCCTAGCGCCTCTGACCTGGATTGCCTGAGGAATCGTTCTGCCCATTGCCGCCACCATCTGCCCTTCTTTAGAGTCAATGCATCAGCAAATTTCTAAGTTACTAATATTTGCTTGTCCATACCACTGAAAAATTATGGCAGGAAAGATTCTGCAACACAATGCCACACAACTTTCTTTTGCAAAGGATTGCATGGATTGCATTCATGCGCTATGGTTGTTTCGTCTTCAAAAAACGTTCCACCAGGAGGCTGCCGCAAAGCGTATTTTTCTGCCGTTCTTTCACGTAGGATAACAGAAAATCATGTGCATGGATTTACCAGGTCATCGCATAAACCCAAGGAGTTGCCATGAGAATTATACCGAAGCTGACAGCTATGTTTGTTGCAGGCGCCTTTGCCATGTTCGCCACCGGATGCGTCGTGGTGGACGACACCTACGATCCCCCGGCTCCGCCGCCTCCTCACCATGTCCGTCCAGCGCCGCCTCCGCCGCATCCTCATGTACGGCCGACTCCTCCCCCGCCGCATGTCCGCCCAGCGCCGCCTCCGCCGCATCACCAGGTTCGGCCGACTCCTCCCCCGCCGCATGTCAAGCCGGCTCCCCCGCCGCATCGCCCTCACGGAAAGCCGGCGCCTGTGCCTCCGCATAAGAGGCCAGAGAAGCGGCCTCGCTACTAGCAGAACGGACTATCTTTTTGACAGATTAAAATAAACATCCCATGGTTTCCGGCGCATGCTGGAGCCATGGGATGTTGCTTTTACCAGGCCTGGGCAAAAAGCTCTTTAAGATCGCCAAGAGAAGGCCGGCGGGGATTGGTAGCCGTGCACAAGTCTTCCAGCGCATGAGCGGCCATGACATCCACAGCAGCAAAGAACGCCTTCTCGTCAATGCGCAAATCGCGTATGCGGGCCGGAATGCCCATGGCGTCATTAAGGGTGTCAATGGCGTAAATAAGGCTTTTTGTACCCTCTTCCACATTTTCATGGGGCAGTCCGATGACCCTGGCAAGCTCCCGGCAGCGCACGCCTGCGTCAAAGCTGTTGAAGCGTATGGCATAGGGCAGAAGAACCGCGTTGGCGAGGCCATGCGGCACATGAAAATGCCCGCCCAGCGCGTGCGCCATGCTGTGTGTTATGCCGAGCCCGCTGTTGTTGAAGGCCATGCCCGCCATGCATGAGCCAAGGAGCATCATTTCACGCGCTTCCATGTCTTCCATATGCTTATAGGCTCTGAGCAGGAACTTGAAAACATAGTTGATGGCCTGCACCGCCAGCAGGTCGGTGAATGCATTGTGATTTCTCGTGATATAGGCTTCTATGGCATGCGTGAGCACATCCATGCCCGTTGCCGCCGTCACAGACGGGGGCACGGTGCGCGTGAAGCGCGCATCAAGCACGGCTATGTCAGGAATCAGGCTTTCATCCCTGAGCGGAATTTTCACCCCGTGCTCTTTATCGGTAATAACGGCTATGGAGGTCACTTCAGAACCGGTTCCGCTGGTAGTCGGTATGGCAAGCAGGGTCGGGCGGTTCATTTCAGAGCTGGCTTTGCATGCGAAATAGGCAATGCCCTTTGCGGTGTCGATGGCAGAGCCTCCGCCAAGGGCAATGATGAGGTCAGCCTTGCATGTAAGCAGTGCAGCGGCCCCCTTCTTGACCGTTTCCAGCGAAGGGTCAGGTTCTACATCTGAAAAGACAGAATGCGGAACATTATGCCGCCCCAGATGGCTTGTAACCTGGTCAGCAAAGCCACTTTTGACCATGAAGGGGTCTGTGACCACAAAGGCTTTGGAGCAAGGCAGTTCTTCAAGCGTGTCAAGAGCATAATTACCATAACAGATTTTTGTTTTACCGTAAAACTGAGTCACAACAACCCCGCATAGAATGACAGATGCACAAAAAGTGCATCCCTAAATTTTTATCTGTACTTCTTCACTAGGATATATGGAATCGTGCCGCAGGTCAAATGAAAGACCCCATCTTGCCGACGGGGTCTATGGCAGACTTACTATTTTTCATGGAGGATCGCAACGTTGTTCAACTGCAACATTCTCTCCTCTGTTACGATGAATAAAAAATCTCCCGTGAATGTCCGTAAAGGATTAGAGCAAAGTAAAGGAAAATTCTTCCTCGAGTTTCTTGAGAGTATCTTTAAGTTGCGATCTCTGAGCTACAGAAATCGGCATGAAAGGCCGTTTAAACCCACAGTCGAGAATGCCACGCATCCTGATGATTTCGATGCGCGTGGACATGAAGGGAAGGGCTATTCGCTCAGTTCCATCAAAAAATGCCTCGCCAAATACTCCGGAATGCTGCATACGGCGTATGTCATCCACAGCCAGGATTTTAAAATTGAGGACGGAATCGTTTACCTGCCGCTCTATATGACACCATGCCTGTAAAGGCATGACGCTATCTGGCAGGATTGGGCCTCTTCAATGTTACCTGCTCGCTCATCCAGAAACTACCAGAAAAAAGCAGCCTCACGATCAAGCTTGCCCGGTCCATCATCAAAACCACGATCGACCAGGTGAAGCAATGGCTCATACCCCATAGCGTTTTCTGCAGACTGCATAGTGAACATATTCAACAAGAGAATTAATATCATATACTGGCAAACCTGTTTCCTTCTGTATGTCATGGGAAAAAGCCGAAAGATCAGTACATTCAAGAACAATGGCATCAAGATCTTCCGCATGGCTGAATGATAATGCGGTTTCCACGATTTCCATCCTGAGCTTCTCCACATTGAAGTCGTTCCTCCTTCCCTCAATGATCGTTTCCCAAAACTCAGGATTTCCTTCCATTCCTTGAATATAAACTGAATCCATCTTGGTATGTGCATTCTCAAAATGCGCTTCTGTAAGAGCTGACTTACTTGCAGTAAGGATGCCTATCCTAACACTATCTCCGTGAATTATGCGCAACATTGGCAGTTGAATCAAACTTGACATAAATACAGGAATATGGAGTTCCTGAGCAAGAACACTCTGAAACCGTGCCATAAAACCGCAACTTCCAGTGATTGCCTGCACACCGTCTTCCTCTAACTGCCTTGCTGCAGCAATAAAAGGCTCAATCAGGTCTGCACTTGGATTAAAAAGCAATCTTGGAATATCAATATCCTCAACCACACGGGTAACCGTGGGAAAATTGAAAGTGAGCGGATTCCGAATATGCCCCCTTGGCTTAGGGAATAATGATGAAAGGCATAATATACCAATAGGCATATCATAGTACAATTTGCCCCCGCGCAGAATTTTGTCTCCATACATAACGCTGCTCCTATGCATGAGTTCAGCTATTTTCGCCACGCTTTCTGGCTCTGATTATGCTTATAACAGCCCCCAACGTAGCAAGCAGAAGCACTACAGCCCAAGGATGCTGGATAAAAATCGAAAAACTTCCATCGGAAAGTGTCATGGTCTGGTCAAATGCTGATTCAAGCAATGGACCAAGAATAAAGCCGATAATCATGGGTCCGGCTGGAAATTCGAATTTCCGCATAAAATATCCAAGCACACCAAAAACAATCAAACAAAACATGTCAAAAATATTCTGATTGATTGAATATGCTCCGGCAAAGGCAAAAATGGTGACCGCAGAAAAGATAATATGCTTTGGCAGCCTACAAAACCCTGTCCATAACCTAAATCCAAATTTTGCAAGAACAAACAAAAGGATATCGCAGATAAACAGGGAGCCGAAAATTCCATACACTATGGAAGTGCTCTCAAAAAATATATTTGGTCCAGGTGTCAATCCCTGTATAAGAAACGCCCCCATAAGCACTGCTGTGACATCGTCACCTGGTATGCCCAATGTTAATAATGGGATCATTGCAGATCCAGTAACCGCATTATTGGCAGCCTCGGGTGCCAGCACACCTTCAACAGCTCCCTTACCAAACCTTTCTGGATGCTTCGATGTCCTTCGGGCTTCTGAATACGCCATGAATGCTGCTGGTGAAGCGCCAAGGCCTGGAAGCGTACCAATGGCGGAACCAAGCAGAGAGGAACGGACCAACAGTGGAAAATGAGATTTTGCCTCTCTAAAAGAAAATTTTCCATTTTCGTTTCCCAAATCGATATAGGAGCACTCCACAGCCAATGCTTTTGACGCGACCTGATGTATGACTTCGGGAAGACATAGAAGCCCGATTACCATCGGTATGAGGGCAATGCCAGAAAATAACGGCTCAAAGTCAAACACCATTCGGATTGCACCGGTGGAACCAGCAACACCGACGCAGGAAAGAAGGATGCCAAAAGCTGCGCATATGATGCCTTTTATAATAGACTTGCCAGAAATACTGCCAACCACAGTTAGAGAAAGAAGGATCAGACAGCATTGCTCAACCGGAC
>JAGAZG010000088.1 GCA_017940105.1 Mailhella sp.
AGCCTGCTGGGAACGACGCCGAAGCTTATTGAAGCTGGCCTGCCCGACGAAGCCTTTGCCGCTCTTGACGGCGATGACAAGAGCGCCGTCACCATTCTCAAGAAGCGCAACAAGGCGGAAAGGGGCGTCAGGCGGCAAGGGTTGCTTGCAGACGAATATGCCAGGGCCGTGCACGCCATCCATGCCCTTGCGGCCCCCATTGACTTTGATGCCATGCCTTCTGACACGCTTGCCCAGATAGAAGCCAAGGAAGCGGCCTTCCTCGATTACCAGGCATCAGAATCTTTCCGCAAAAAGAAAAAGGTCTGCGACATGTGGTGCGCGGCTTTTGTCACGCGCAAGCGCGATGAAGGCGGCAACACGCTGGGCATCACGCAGAATACCATCCGTGACTTCTGCCTTGGAAGGCCGCTGCCGGAAGAACTGGATAGGCAAATCGAAGATGTTGCCAGCAAATACAGGTTTCTGCACTGGAACATCGCCTTCCCTGAAGTCGCGGCAAAGGGCGGCTTCGACGTCATGGCAGGCAATCCGCCTTGGGAACGCATAAAAATACAGGAAAAGGAATGGTTCGCCGCCCGCGTGCCGGCAATCGCCAATGCGCCGAACGCAGCGGGACGAAAACGCATGATCCTGGCTCTCAAACAAGAGGATCCTGCCCTGTATGACGCTTTCCTCAGCGACCTGCGTGTTTCTGCCGGAGCAAGTCATATCTTGCGCAACAGCGGACGCTACCCTCTTTGCGGCTGCGGCGACATCAACATGTACGCCGTCTTTGCCGAGAACATGCGCAATGCCGTCAACAGCCGCGGCCGCGTCGGATGCATCGTTCCCAGCGGCATCGCCACCGACGACACCACCAAGCTCTTCTTCCAGGACATGGTGGTCACGAAAAGCCTGGTCAGCCTGTTTGACTTCGAGAACAGGATGAAGATTTTTCCGGGCATTGATTCACGCATCAAATTTTCCCTGCTTACCGCCGGCAGCGGTGAGAAGCCGATCGCTGACAAGGCGGAATTTGTCTTCTTCGCCCACTCAGCAGGCGATCTTGACGACCAGGAAAAGCGTTTCACTTTGTCGCCGGACGACATAGCCCAGATGAACCCGAATACACTGACCTGCCCCATTTTCCGCAGCCGCAAGGACGCCGAGCTTACCAAGGCCGTGTACCGCCGCGTGCCTGTGCTTATAAGGGAAGAAAAGAAAAACGCTGTCGGCAATGTTGTTCGTGATGAACTGAATCCATGGGGCATACAGTTCAACCGTATGTTTGACATGTCGAACGACTCTGCCCTGTTCCGCACCTATGACCAGCTTCTGCAGGCCGGAGGTGAACTGCATGGCAACAGGTTTGCCGTGGAACGGGATTTTCTGCTCCAGACGGAAACGGGACCGCTGGACGTGGCCGCAGGCGAATGGCTGCCGCTGTACGAAGCCAAGATGGTGCATCATTACAATCACCGATGGGCTACATATGACGGCCTGGACGTGTGCGACGTATCGACAGAACAGCTGGCAGACCCGGAATTTTCCGTGCAGCCGCGCTACTGGGTGCATCAGGATCATGTGCAGCGCCAGCTCGATAACATGGGCTGGAACCATGGCTGGCTCATGGGGTGGAGAGATATTACCAACAGCACGAATGAGAGGACGGTGATTGCAAACACTATTCCGGCAACAGCAGTGGGGGACAAATTCCTTCTAATTTTCTCCCAAACTATGCCTGAGCAGCTTTTGGCTTTGCTCAACTCTTTTGCATCTGATTATTTTGCAAGGCAAAAATTTGGTGGAACGTCCCTAAAATTCTACCTTTTCCGTCAACTTACCGTCCTGACTCCAGAAACATTCTTGCAGTCGATTTCCTGGCTCGGCACGCCGACCATTGCAGATTTCGTACGTCCCCGTGTTCTGGAACTGACCTACAACGCCTGGGACATGAAGCCTTTTGCCGAAGAGCTTGGCAACGACGGCGATCCCTACATCTGGGACGAAGAGCGCCGCTTCGCCCTGCGCTGTGAGCTTGATGCTCTGTTTTTCCATCTGTATCTGCCAGCCAATGCCGACGGATCGTGGAAAAAGGCTGAAAACGAAACGCCGCAGGAGTTCGCCGCACTGAAAGATGCCTTCCCCACGCCCCGCGACGCCGTGGACTACATCATGGACACCTTCCCCATCCGCAAAAAGAAGGACATCGCTGAGTTCGGCATCTACCGCACCAAGGACGAAATCCTGCGCGTTTATGATGCCATGCAGGTGGCGATGGCAGCAGGTTCTACCTTCAATACGCCATTATTTTCGTAGGATAGCTTACCTATATTCACATATGGAGTACGTTGACTGCACGGAGGACAACATGAACAGACGCGTTTTTCTAAGCAGCGGCGCAGCAATCGCCGCAGTAACGATCATGGCTCCAGAATTTGCCTTTGCTGCTGAAAGCGATCAGATAATAAAACTGCCTGAACCGGATAAGCATGGCGGCAAGCCGCTGATGGAATGCCTTGTCCAGCGGCGTTCCAGCCATGTTCTTGGGCGCGGCGACGTAGACATGCCCACCCTGGGCAATCTTCTTTGGGCGGCATGGGGCATCAGCCGCAAGGACGGCAAGCATGTCATCCCCACAGCATTGAACAAGCAGCAGGTTGTTGTCTACGCCGTACGCGGCGATGGCGTATGGGAATACATGCCAAAGGATCACGCCGTCAAAAAAGTTCTGACCGGCGACAGGCGCAATGCATTTGACGGCGCAGGACTTGTCCTGCTCTATGCAGCTCCTGAAAAAGATCCCTACTCCGCCATGCACGTGGGATCCATGTACCAGAATGTCGGCCTGTTCTGCGCCTCAGCCGGGCTAGACAACTGCGTGAAGCACCAGAAGCACGATGCCTTGGACAAAGAATTACCGTTGCCGTCAGGCTGGATGACCTTCATCTCTCAATCGGTGGCGTGGCCCAAATAGAGGACGATACTGACAGATGCCTGACTAGGTATCCTTATCTCTCTGAGGAAAAATATAATCTCCATTGCTGTGTGGTAACTCAGCAAGTAATTCTCTTACATAAGGGCTCATAGGGATGTACTGCGTCTTGTCATTTTTGGCATTGTCACCGCGAAGAGCTATGAACCCTCGTTCAAAGTCACAATCACTCCACCTCAGTCCAATAGCCGCGCTGCGGCGGGCACCCGTGTGCATAACAAGATGAGCGTAGGCAACATAAAAGACCTTTTCGTCAACGTTCTTTGTGCTTGTTTCATTGTCCGCTGCATTTGCAAAATGAAGCTTCCGCCGGCGGCAATGGCGCAGCCTTCCCCTAAAAAAGCCCTGCAGCAGGAACGTTTCAGCGGATGATGCCAAGCTTTGCCATGCGCGAGCGCAACGTGCTGGGGTTGATGTCCAGCATTTCCGCTGCGCCGCCTCTGCCGTTGATCCTGCCGTTTGCCAGGGCGAGCACGCGTTCGATATGGCGCTTTTCCACGTCTTCCAGGCGCAGGCTTTCCCCGGCAGGAAAAATCTCTGCGCCGGGTTTGCTCCGTGGCGCGGCAGAGCTCTGCCCGCCGAACAGGCTTCTGCCCACCTCCACGGAAAAAGGTGTGCCTTCGGAACCGTTCCAGATGAGCATGGAGCGCGTCACGGCGTTTTTCATCTCCCGTATGTTGCCTGGCCAGGCGTAGGCGCACAGCTTTTCCAGCTCCGCTGGCGTAAGCTTGGGCGGCACGACAAAGCCGCGCCTGCGCGCCTGCTGGAGGATGAAAAAATCCAGGAGCACGGGGATGTCTGCGGGCCTTTCCCGCAGCGCCGGAATGTAGATGGGAAATACGCCCAGGCGGTACAGCAGGTCTTCCCTGAACTCCCTGTGATCCACCATTTCCACAAGATTCCGGTTTGTCGCCGCGATGATGCGCACATTAACCGGCTTTTCCACGCTGCTGCCAACCCGCTCGATGACGCCCTCCTGCAGGGCGCGCAAAAGATGCGCCTGCTCTTCCAAGGGAAGCTCGCCGATCTCGTCAAGGAAAAGCACGCCCGTGTCCGCAAGTTCAAAGCAGCCTGGCGTATCCTTGTCCGCGCCGGTAAAGGCCCCCTTGACGTAGCCGAAAAGCTTGGACTCTATGAGCGTGTGCGGGATGCCGCCGCAGTTAATTTTGATGAAGGGCCGCTGCCACCGGCCTGATCCGCGGTAGATGAGATCGGCCACGCCTTCCTTGCCAACGCCTGTTTCACCAAGCAGGAGAACCGGAACATCTTCCCTGCCTACCTTGTAAAGCAGCTTGAGCACGCGCTGCATTCCGGGCAGGCCGACCAGGTTGAAGTAATTTTGGTTGTGCGAAGTCATCCGCAGCGTTGACGAACTCCTGCCAAACTTCCTCCAGATGTAGCGGAAGGCGTCCAGCAGTTCAAAGGCGGCAGCTGCGTCGCTTTCCCCGTAAGCATCCTTGCGGAACGAAACCAGACCGAAAAGCCCTATGCAGTCCTCCGAAACCACTTTCCTCAGAAAAAGCAGGGAAAAAGCATCGGTATGCGCTTCCTTCATGTACCGGGAAAGGACGGAAAGGGTGACCGTAGCATAGTCGTGCCGGTCACATATCCTCACCAGCGTGTCATGGTATGAGTTGAACGCCATGACATTCTGCTCTTCATTGACAGGGCAGACAAAACTGCTCGCGCCATGATACGGCGGCCATATCACATACTGCCGAGCATCACCCGCACCTGTCTGCATGTAGATGGCATGGTCGAAACGGAAAACCGTGCGTAGCGCGGCGTCCATGCTCTTCCAGAAATCCTCTGTTCCGTAGCGCTGCGCAGCCAGCATGATCTGCCGGGCCGCTTCCCTGCACTTTTCCGACACCGCGCCCGGTGGCGGCGTAAGATACGTTTTCATAGCGATATCCCGAAAATATTATCGATATTTCGTGATGAAATTTTGTATTTTTTGTGATTATTGTCAAATTGAAAATTACAACCATGCCTTTTTAAACGGCTTTCCATATTGGCACGATTATTGCATTAGTAAAAAAGAAAAGGCTATGTCACAACA
>JAGAZG010000089.1 GCA_017940105.1 Mailhella sp.
GCTGAAGTCTGCGCCGTGCATGGCCAGCAGGCGTACGGCATCGACGTTTTTGGACCGGATTGCGTATAGTAGCGGAGAAAAGCCTCCTTTGTCCATCAAATTGGAAAAGGGTTGTTGTCTAGCGCTTAACTTGGGCGTGCGCAGCCTTGTACTGGCGCAGAGCCTCGTATGCGCCGCAGTTTTCCAAGGCCTTTTTGCTGGTGTTCATGGGGTAGCGGAAACAGCCCCAGTTGCCGCCGAGGCAAGGCGGGTTGGTGTGCCCGCAGGACGGGCTTGCATCAGGGTGGGCCTGTGGATCGTAGCCGCACATGACACCATACGCGGTTCGGCCAGCTGCGCAGCACAGGCAGTTCAGTATGTCTGTGCGGCCAATTTGCGTCAGAGTCTTGGCGACAGTAGCTTCGCGCCTGAGCAGGGCGGCTTCTTTGGCATGCTTGCCAAGCTTGTCGTCGCCAAGCTTCCATCCGCAATACTTTGCCAGTTCGACAGCTCCGTCCAGGTAGGCATTTTCTCCGCCTCGTGCCAGTTTGCAGAGCAGATCCCGCGATTCTTCGCGCAGGCTGCCGGCAGAAGAGCAATCCCGGCTGCTGCCCCAGCCCCACCGTGTCAGTTCTGCCTCAATGTCGGCGCGGGCCTTTACATAGTCTTTAAACCGGGCGACTTCGTCCGGGCAGTAGTCATGCCACCAGTTACTGATGGAACCTGTGATCCTGTCCGAAACGCCTTTCTTTTCTTTCGTGCGCATATCGTTAAACCAGGCGTCGCATTCCATGTTTTTGTAATCGTCGCGCAGGCTGTTGGCATAGCTTGCAAAACTGTCATTGTGCTTTTCGGCTTTGACCCAGGCGTCAAACTGCTTATGTAAAAATCCCCAGATTTCGCTTTGATCCAGATCGTCAGCCGTCAGCAGTCCGGCTTTTGCCCTGGCCAGGTTTTCCTTGCTCAGAGACTTGAGCACTTCCGGCTTATGCAGGTTCCCGATCATAACGTTGCGAGCTTTCACCAAAGAATACCAGTTGTTGCGGGCAGAGAAAGCTGAAACGAAATCTTCCTGCCCTGCGCCGCCGTCCATGTGTTCCTTGTAGGCCTTGTAGAGCGTCTGCGTGCTGTCATCGACGATGAAGTCGCGAGCGGCAAGCGCCCCTTGCTTAGTAACCTTTGCCGCGGCTATGATGACGGCCGATGGCGGCCATGCCGTGGTAATGGCTCCTTCGCCAAGGGTCCAGAGCATTTCTGCATAATCGCCCGAATCCCAGCCTTGCGATGCTGCTGTTCCTGCGTCGACATTCAGGGCATAATCGGAGCCCGTGCGCAGGTTTTCAATTTTTTTGAGCATGCCGGCCTTGTCGCCCAGCTCTCGAGACGCTTTTTCGAGCAGAGCCTTGTATTCGCTAGGCGAACATTTCTGCACATAGTCTTTGAGCATGCCGTCGCTGAACGAGCGCACTTTTTCAAAGCAGTCTTCATCGTCGCACAGGTTGACCGCTCCCTTGAGAAGCATGGCCATGGCGTTTTGAGCCGCCCCAAGATAATCTCCGCTTTCATAGGCGTCGATGCCGGCAGTACCGTGGCTGTATGTGTCAACGGCGACATTGACCAGCGTCTGCATTTTTTTCATTTTGTCGCCTTTGAAGGGAAACTTGGTTGCAATGGCAGTAGCGGCATCCCACAAGGCGTCTTTGAGCTGGTTATCGCGTCCCAGGGTCACATCGAGCAAGCGCATTTTCTGCACTTCCTCATCAATGTATTTGTCGCAGCGGTTGTCCCGCGCAAGGGCGACCAGGGTGTCTGGAATGGCATCAGACACAATGGGGCCTCCGCACATGCGGTACCGCTCGGCAGGGGCAGAGGCCAGCAACAGTGAAATTTCTTTGCTCACCACTGTTTTTTGGGAAGCGCCAGCGAGCGAAGGGCCGGAGTTGTCGCTGCCTGAAAAGCGTATCTGAGGCACGCGAAACTGTCGTCGAAGCATCTCGTCATTCATCCATACTGGGGAAGGTTCGGGTTCGTTCAGGTAGTCTTCCACGGCTTTCTCCGCAGCGGCGTCCATGGCCTTGACGCGGTCTTCCGTCATCACGGTCACGGGAACGGAAACCTGAATTTTTGCCTTTTCATCCGAACCGTCGTACATGCGCAGTTCATATTCGCCTGGAAGTTCGTCAACATTGAATTCGTAGCTGTCTGCCATGCGGCGAGAAGTATTGTAGCGGCTTTTTTCCGCCAATTTAAACGCCGTGGGAGCGTCAGGCGGCGTCCCTTTGGGCACGAGGCCTATCCAGGAAGCATTATTTTTGGAGTCGGGCCATTCCTGCCGGGCAGCATAACGCACGCTGATGGAGTCACCAGGCGCTATCTCCTGCGGCTCGACTATGAGAGCCGGATTGACAGCGGCGGAAAGGGGGGCAGGCTTGACCTTGAAGTCTGCCTGCATCACAGGCTTTGCGCCTTCTTTGCGCGGATCCTGGTTAAAAACGTATACGGTAAATTCGCCGGGCTCATAGTAGCGGGCGAGAGCATTGTGGCTGCTCAGGTTAACCTTGTTCAGGTCCATGCTGGAGGCGTTGATGTAATCTCTGCTCCAGTCCTTGCATTCTCCCTTTGGCCGTATCTGCCATTCCAGCTTCTCCCATTGCCAGTCTGGTGCTGACCTCACGAAAAAACGGGGCCTCTCGCTTGACAGAACATCCGGCTGCACGGCAAGCATGGCCTTGCCCGGATCGTTCGGCAAACGCACTTCAAAGGGCAGCACGGCAAAGGCAATGGCTGTGTCCCGGTCTTCAGGGAAAATATAAAAGGCGTATTTTCCAGGCTCGCGAGGGGCGTTTATTTCAATGTGCGTGTCGCGGTGATCAGCAAAATGCTTGGTATTGCCGACTATGCTGAGATCTCGCTTTTGTATGACGGGCATTTCAACAGCCTTGGCAATAAAAGCCACGCCGTCCAAGAAGGCGTTCCTGTTTCTCAGTTCGACATGCATCTGCTCTTCAGGGATAAAGATGCTGCGCGTGCAGCCAAGCATGGGTATGCTTTCAGGAGCTATGGCAACGGTAAAGCCCGCGCGGGCGGCGCATGACGCATCTTTGTCCCGGGTGGGGTAGAGCCTCAATTCGTAATGCCCCTGAGAAACAGGCGCAGTAACATAGAGAAGCCCCTGGGAGCCTTCCAGGTTCCAGTCTGCAATGAGCGAGTTTTTTGTTTCGTTGAGGGAGCCAAGCGGCATGTCTGAACGGCAGAGCACCATCCTGCCAGAATTCTGAGATGCGTCCGGCGTATCCCAGCGCACCCAGAATGATTCGCCGCTTTTTACGGTTTGGGGGGCATGGGTCACCTTGGCGCCTATGGCCAGCGATTCCGTCACGGGCTTTACGTCAGAGAGAGGCAAGGCATCGCTTTTTGGCCGCAGACGTACGCTGTCGCCAAACAATTCGCGCAAAGAGGCAAGATATGCTTCGCTGAGCTTTTTCATATCTTCGTCAGGCGAATCTTCCTCAGCGACGGCCACGGGATTTTTCTGCACGGGTTCCAGCACTGGCGCGCCAAGCTTTCTAAGCGCGGCGCGCAGGGCATCAAGGTCAATATCGACGTCAGCAGTTATGACAGTAAGTCCGCCATCCTGCTTTGTTTCTGTAATGGCAGCCCTAGGGCTGAAATCCGCAGCCTTAAGAATAATGGCGCTGCGCACGGCGGGCATGTTTTTTTTAAGAAATTCCGCATCGGTCATTTGCTGCATGGCTGTTCGAACAGCGCTGACCTTGGCGTTGAGGGCTGCTGTGGAAGCGTCTTTTCCCTTGGCTGTTACCAGCACGGCTTCACCTTGAAAGGGAACAGCGCATATGAGACCTGCGGCAAAAAGTGAGCCAAGCATGCGGCGTATGGAAGGAACGGTCATGAAAGACTCCGTGATTGGCAGAAGTTTGTCAGATTGTATGCTATTTCGCGGGTTCTTCAGCTTCAGGATCAAGCTTGGCGCGCAGCTTTTCAAACAGCTCTTTCTTGTCAGGGGCTGTAAGCTTTGGATTCTGAGCAAGGCAGTCGTACGCGGTCTTTCCCAGCTTGCTTCTGGCTTTTTTATCAGCTCTGGCCCCAAGCAGCTTGTTAAAAAGCCTTTCATAATCCTGGCGCAGCGCGGCGGCCATGAGAGGAGTGCGGCCTTCGTTGTCTGCCTTGTTAACGTCTGCGCCAGCTTCTATGAGATACCAGGCATAATCTGGGGTAGAGCCATCGAGCAGTCCGGCGATGAGCGGCGTCATGCCTGTTGGCTTGTGCTGCAAGTTGACGTCCGCACCGGACTTGATGATGCAATCGCGGAACGCGCCGGCGTTCATATGCCCGGCAATGCCGTAAAAAAGGGCGTTCAGTCCTTCCTTTGAAATTGCGCCAGCGTCTGCCCCGGCCTGGGTAAGCACAAAGGCCACGTCTGCAGAGGCGCTTTCGGCAGCGGCCATAAGAGGCGTAATGCCGGCGTTATCGGGCTCGTCCTTGTTTGCACCGGCCACAAGTAGCTGCCAGCACAAATTGGCGCGTGTTCCGCCGTCGCGCACGGTGGAAGCCAGCGCGTGCAGAAGCGTTGCTCCGCTTTTATCTTTAAGTGCCAGATTGGGTTTTGCCGCAAGAAGAAAGGCTGCGGTTTGCCCTATGCCATCGTCACGCTGATGCAGCATGGCATGAAAAGCCGTATCGCCGTTTCTGTTCTTTGCGTCCGGCGATGCGCCCAGCAGGAGAAAAAGCAGCATTTGCTTTTTCTCATCGTTGCCAAAGCGCAGTCCCTTATCCTTGATAAAAATAGTCTGTAGTGTGGTCAGCCCCGTTTGGGGATCGATTTCGTTAAAGTCTGCGCCGCGGCTGTGCAGCATTTTGAGCACGGCAGGTTCCGCTTTAGCTTCTTTGCGGGCAATGCGCATGACGGCGGAATACCCTTCCACGTCTTTTGCGGCGGCGGGAACTTTTTCCCTGAGCAGGCGAGGCAGCACACGCTGATCGGGATTGAACAGCGCAAGAAGTGTCAGCGGAGTGCCGCCGGCGTCCCGTAATTCTCCGTTAAACGGAAACGGCCAAAGCAGCTCGACAATTTCCAGCGGTTTTTCTGCAAGGGCGATCATAAAGGGGCTGCGTCCCATATAGTCCCTGGCGTTAAGGTCGGGCTTGAACTTGAGAGCTTCCTTCACAAGGTCGGCAGTGGAGGCGCGGCGCACAATTTGCATGAACACGGTGCGCCGGCCTCCTTTGGCGTTGATGCTGCAGCCCTGACGCAGGCCGCTGATGATTTTTTTTTCGTCGCTTTCGGAATAGTTTTTTCCATCCCTCATGCACAGGTCAAAGAAAACAGAAGGCTTGATGACGTCTTCATCTGCACGGGCGGGGCAGACATGAACGAGCCCCAGGCAGATTAGTGCGGTGCAGAGCAGGTTTTTCATGCGGGCCTCCCGCGGGGTTATTTTATGAGTTCATCTAAGCAGGCCTTTGTTTCGTCAGAGAGACTCCATGCAGAGCTCATTTTTTCGGCAAGTTCCTTCACCGTGAGCATTTCGCCAGAGCCCTGCGGAATTTTAGCGTTCAGGTCGGCTCCTTTTTCTGCAAGCAGGCGAATCAGGCCTGCATCGTCAGCTCTGATGGCGCAGACAAGGGGGGTATAGCCGTCAGTGTCCGCAGCATTGGGATTGGCACCGGATTCAAGCAGCAGTCTGGCGGAGTCAGCCGCCTTGCTGCTTACTGCATAATGCAGTGCCGTTTCGCCTCGCGCATTGCTTATGTTCGGGTTGCCGCCGGCCTTGAGCATGGCCTGCAAAAATTCCGCAGGCAGCGGCTCATCTCCGGATCCCTTGATGGCGTCAAACAGAACAGGGGTTTTTCTGGGACCCATGCCACCGCGGTCATTCTGCACAAGGTTGGGGTCAGCGCCGGCGGCAAGCATGAGGTTCAGCATTTCGACGCTGCGCCCGCTTTCGCTGCCAAGCCATGCATGCAGGATGGGGTGTCCCATGGCGTCCATGCGGTTCAGGTCGGGTTTTGCAGCAAGCACTGCCTTGAATATATCCTGTCCTTCAGCTCCGGTTCTGCCTGCGTACATGGCATTTTCGGCAATAGAGCGGTCAAATCCATCATCTGCCCAGTTGACGTCTGCTCCAGCTTCTATGAAAGCCTTGACGACTTCGACCTTTTTATCACGGAATTTTGGTCCGCAGCGACCATCAAGATACACCATGAGCGCTGGCCAGCCTTCTTTTGCATGCGGGACTTTTGCATCGCCAGAAACAGCGGCATTGGGATTGGCTCCTGCTTTGAGCGCTTTTATGACGGACTGTGGATCCGCGCCGCCATTGCTGACCAGGGTAATAAAGTCTGCGTCTGCTGCGGAGTCGGCGTCGCCAACGGCATTGGAAGAACCGTTTTCAGACGACGTATTATCTGTTTTTCGGATATTTTCGTCCGTGTTCGCCGCCTGTACGCCGCCGAATGGTTCAGGCTTGTCTGGACTGGCTGCCGGCTCTGCTGAACCTCCATTATCACCGCTCCCGTTCGTCGGTTCGCCGGCAATGTTTGCTTCAGGGGTGTCCGTGCCGCCAGAAGTTTGGATTTCGCCTTCCTGACCGTTGCCTCCTGGTTTTTCAGCGGTTTCCGGTTTGGCTTCCTGCCCTTCGGCATTTGCCACGGCGGGGTCGCCTCCTGCGGGCTGATCTCCGCCGACGTTTGCAGCAGCTGGTTCTTTAATGCTTCCGGCCAGTGCCGGGATGCCCTTGAGTTCAGCGCGCACTGCATCTTCATCGACGGTAACGCTGGCGCGTACGGCAACCAGCTTTTTCTGCTTGCCGCTTTCAAGCACTTCAATGCTGGTCAGATTATTGACTTTGCGGAACAGCGGCCTCAGTTCCATGGCATGCTTTTTGGCTAATTCGGGCGTGATTATTTCGTTCAGGCACTGGCGCAGGGCATTCATGCGGCTGTTGCCTTCAGCCGCTGCCGCGTTTTTGCCGGTGGCGTTCACTTCGTATACGGCTGCCTGAGACGAGAGCGGTTGACCCGCAAACAACAGGGCTGCCACAGACATGGCTAAGCAAAGGCGTTTGGACATGATAAGCTCCTTATTGGACAGAACAATCACGGGAAGGGGCTATGCCTGTTCCCTCCCAGTCGTCATCGCTGCCTGGGTACAGCATTTTTTCGGTGGTCAGTTTGAGAACGCTTCCGTCAGACAGGGGAAAAATGTTTTGCACGCAGGCCTTGCCTGCGCTTTGCGTTCCATGCGTGCGGGCTCTGCCCGCTGCAGTAAGCGATGCTATGAACAGTTCGGCGGCGCTGGCTGTAAACTGGTCTTGCATGATCGTCAGAGGCAGGTCAGACCATTTGCCGTTTTTTGACGCTATGGTTTCGCGCGTGTTAAGCCGGTCTTTAAGTCGCATAACGGTGACGCCTTTTTTTAAAAAAAGC
>JAGAZG010000090.1 GCA_017940105.1 Mailhella sp.
AGATCTTCCAGACGGTCGAACGCTGTTATTTACCGGAAGCTTTTCTGGTACCGGTTCCAGCAATCTGGACAGCATCGGTTCCGCCCCCGGCTGCAAGCCTGTCCTATCCGGAGAGGAGGCTGGCTCAGCCTGGGGATGGAGAATACAAGTCTGCCCGCCGCACAGCTGACACGTTTCTTCAGCACTATCAGGACTTGCGCGGACGTTGATATTTTGTGATACTGCGGCGGCAAGTCTACCAACGCAATCAATCCACTCAATCATATTACAGGATCCATCATGGACGAAAACAACAATACGACCCAGGAAAAAAAACTTGCCCATCTGACGGAGAATGAAGGAGTTGCGGCCGGCATGTCTGCAGACGCCCCCTCTTCAATCAGCATAAAACAGAACGCTGACGGCACGGATGACCAGGACAATCCCGATCTCAGCAAGGATGAAGCTCCAGAGTCTGCTCATCCCTCCAACCCTCCCATCCCGGCAGAAGCTCCCGCAGGTCCATGCTCCAGGCTTTTCAACGGTCTTTCCTATGCAGGGTTGCCCCTGCTTATCCTGTTTTCCGTATGCGTGACCTTTTTTAACGTTTGGCATGTGCGTGATCTCTGGTTCTCTGACGAAGTCCGGCTGGCTGACGCATTCATGAATTTTAAAGCGGGCGATTGGCTGGTGCTGTCCATGAACGGACTTCCCTATGCCGACAAGCCTCCGCTTTATTTCTGGTTCATGGAAGCGCTGGACTGGATCCCCGGCGTCAGCACCTCCATGGCCATGTTTCTGGCTTCGGCCATTTCGCATGCCCTGTTCATTGCGTCTGTCTGGCTGCTCGCACGCTTCACAGGACATGACCGCCGCGTAGCATTCGCTTCTGGCCTCATCGCACTGAGCTGCCTCTTCATCAGCGGACTTGCAGGCTATATCCGCATGGATTTGCTTTTTGCTGCCGTAATCTCGCTTGCCATGCTCTGCCTTTATCGCGGCGCCTGCAAAGCCTCTGCGCCTCTCTGGCTGGCAGCCGGATTTCTTCTCCTTGCCGCCGCAACCCTGATCAAAGGTCCCTTTGGCATAGCGCTGGCCATCAGCGTCAGCATTCTTTTTCTCTGCTGGCGCGGAACCCCCGGCAGGCTTGGCGGACGGGACGGAATACCCGGATTTCTGCTCATGCTGCTGATCATAGCCGCATGGCTAGGCACGCTGTACATGACAGGACATGCCGAATACGTTCACAACATGCTTGGCGTCCAGCTTGCAGGCCGAATGCTGGATGGAGGCCGCCATGCTGAACCCTGGTGGCATTACGGCATGACCGCTCCCCTGATCTGGCTGCCCTGGACGCTTCTTGCGCTTTTCATCAACTGGTTTGAGGCCGCACGAGGACTGCACCAGGTCTGGCGCGAACGTAAGGAAAAAGGCGGCGACGCCTGGCTCTGGCTGTGGTTATTCTGCGGCGCCGCCATTCTTTCGGCGGTTCGTGCCAAGCTTTCCATTTATCTTTTGCCCTTAGCAGCCCCTCTTGCCGTGCTCACCGCACGTTCTTTGCTCCGGCTGAGTCCGGCCCGCAGCAAGGGCTTTTTCTGCCTTTGCTCCGTTATCTTCGCAATGTCCGGACTCACCCTTGTCCTTGCAGATGTCTATCCTCAGCTTAAAGAATTTGTCCCAGCAGAATGGCTCCCTGCCATTCCTCCGGTTTTGACGGCATGGATCAATGCCGCTGACGGAACTATCTTCATGGGCTCGGCACTCATAGTGCTGGCGGCTTTGCTCCTGCTCTTTACGCGCCTGAGCCGTCCTGACGGCTCTCTCTTGCTGACAAGCGCAGGACTTGCCGCCGCCATAATCCCCTACTATTATTTTATTGCTCCTTCTCTCAGCCCGCTGCTCAGCCCACGCAGTCAGGCCGCCTCAATGGCGGAAATGTCCAAGACAGGCTATGCAGTGGCGGCATACCGTGTATACCCGGGTGTGTACGCCTGGCACTTCAACGAGCTTGCCGGCACGGCAGACGGCAAACGGGCTTCCGTACCGGACCTAACCGATCCGGATGCTCGTACAGCATGGATTTCCGCCCATCCCAAGACAGTGCTCGCCATGCCTTTGTCAGAATGGAACACCTGGCAGGAACGCCCGGTCAATTCTTCGGTAATCATCAGCTCCTGGATGGCAGACAAGCAATATGTCGTCGCCGCCGTTAATGCCGCCCCGGAAAATCCTGCTCCTCAGGAACAGGATCAAAACATGTCTGAAGGCACCGACGCGACTGCTCCGGGTCAGGACGGCGGTTCATCGCAGGATCAAATGGATTCCGAACCGATTTCTGACAGCGCCCAGCAAGTTCTGAAGGAACTCGCTCTTCCGGGCCAGGATAACAATTCCAGCTACAAATCCCTACAGACAGCAGAGCAAAGTGATAATCCATCTCCTGCTGACTCAGGCATTTCTGGAAAAACGCTTGAAAGGGCTGATCTGCCTACACAAAAATCCGTCTGGCATGACGAAAACTCGAATCAGAAAGGCGGCGCCCAATGACCACATTTCTGTTTATCGCCTGTATGGCAGCGGCATTTATGCTTGGCGCAATCCCATTCGGGCTGGTTATTGCCAAGGAATTCAAGGGCATTGACCCCCGCACGGCCGGAAGCGGCAACATTGGCTCCACCAACATTGCGCGTCTGTGCGGTCTGCCCTATGGATTACTCACGCTTTTCTGCGACATTACAAAAGGTCTGCTGCCCTCTCTTGCCGCAGCGTATCTTCTGCCATCAACGCAAATGCAGAGCGCAGTCGCCCTGGCCGCCGTCGCAGGCCATGTGAAATCTCCTTTCCTCGGTTTTCGCGGAGGCAAGGGCGTGGCCACGGCTATCGGAGCTCTCATCCCCCTGGCATTTATGCCGCTTCTGTGTGCTGCTGCATGCTGCGTCGCCGTTATAGCCGTGACACGCTATGTTTCTTTGGGCTCCATGATTCTTGCGGCATCTCTGGTTGTCTTTTACGCGATCTTCGGCCGTTTCGATCTGCTCCCCCTCGGTTTTGTGCTGCTCGCCTTTATTCTTTGGACCCATCGCGCCAATATTGGGAGGTTGCTGCGCGGCGAAGAAAATAAATTTCTTGACAAAAAAAGCAGGCCTAAACCATAGACCGTGCATGCAATGTGTGCTATTTAAAAAGGGTAGTTTTTCTTCATGCCTGCAAGGCATGAGCAATGCGGGATAATCCCGCGCCCGATGCTGATCGGGGAAGGAGCAATTATGCAGATCGAAGTCGTTTTTCGTAACCTCACCCCAGCCGATTCCCTTAAAAACTACGCGGTCAAGCGCTTTCAGAAAGTTTCCCGCATGGTCGGCAACGACGACGAGGCTAAGCTGCTTATTACCCTCTCCATGGAAAACGGTCGTCCGCGTACAGACGCTCTGCTCAGCGGATCCGGTCCGGATATTTCCGCTACAGAAAAAAACGACGACATGTATGCCGCTATCGACTTGTGCAATGACCGTCTGGGTCAGCAGCTCCGCAAAGCAGCAGACAAACGCAGCCAGATAGATCGCAGTTCAATAGGAGACGTACTCAACGGCTAGTCTGTAAAACCGGCTTTTCATAAACGAAAAAACAAGCCCCCAAAGGGGGCTTTTTTTTTCGTGACATTCATACGGCGAAAAAGTATTTTTCCTTCGGAGGCAATTATGACACAGCATACCCTTGATACGCATATAAAAACCGTCGGTCAGGCAAAAATAGAAAATCCTGCCATCGGTCCATACGTGGGCGATACGCCCATTCCTTTCTACCTTGATGTCGAACAGGGCGGCGAAGACGTGCGTGGGCTTGGCAGCGATCCCGTCTTTCTTGAGCAGGCCGGTCCACGGCAGCAAATCTATTTTGATCCCGGAAAGACAAAATCTGCCATAGTCACCTGTGGAGGCCTGTGCCCCGGTCTTAACGACGTCATCCGCGCCATTGTGCTTGAATCTTTCTACGGCTACGGAGTCCGCTCCGTCATAGGCATTCGCTACGGTCTTGAAGGCTTCATTCCGAAATACCACCATGATTTCATGGAGCTGACGCCCGGCAATGTTTCTGAAATACACACCTTCGGAGGAACTATCCTGGGGTCATCCCGTGGACCGCAGAATCAGGAAGAGATTGTAGACGCTCTTGAGCGGATGAATGTCAATATTCTGTACATCATCGGCGGTGACGGCACCATGAAGGCGGCAAACGCCATACAGAACGAAATCATACGCCGCGGCAGAAACATCGTCGTCATCGGCATCCCCAAAACCATTGATAATGACATCAATTTCGTTCCAAAGTCCTTCGGTTTTGACACGGCCGTAGACATCGCAACGCAGTCCCTGCGCTGCGCTCATACCGAAGCCATCGGCTCTCATTACGGCGTCGGGCTTGTAAAGCTCATGGGCAGAGAATCCGGATTTATCGCTGCGCAGGCGACGCTTTCCCTCAATGTGGTCAATTTCGTTCTGGTGCCGGAATCTCCTTTTAAACTGGAAGGAGAAGGTGGACTGCTGCCAGAGCTTGAAAAACGCCTCCTCAGCCGCGGACATGCCGTCATCGTCGCTGCCGAAGGCGCAGGGCAGGATCTGCTCACTGCAAGCGGCAAGACAGACGCCTCGGGTAACCGCATCCTGGGAGACATAGGGCCATTTCTGCAGACGGCCATAAAAAAATACTTTTCCGAAAAAAGTATCAACGTCCCCATCAAATACATCGATCCCAGCTACATTGTGCGCTCCATGCCGGCAAATACCAACGACAGGGTCTACTGCGGACAACTTGGCAGGCATGCTGTGCATGCCGCCATGGCAGGCAAAACCAACATGGTTGTGGCCAGGCTGCTTGACCGTTTTGTCCACCTGCCTTTGCAACTTGTGACCAGACGAAGACGGCAGATTGATATCACTTCCAACTACTGGCGCTCGGTCATCGCCACGACGGGCCAGCGTCTGCACAAGTAAAGGAATGGGGGAACTAAGGCAAATCAGGGCATCTGCGGGCGCAGGCAAGACCTACACGCTGACCAGTCTCTTCATGGAAAAACTTCATGATGCCGTCTGGGACAGATCTTCCCGCGGATGCATCCTTGAACGAAGCGCAGAAGAAAGCTACGGCTGGCAGGAAATACTCGCCATTACTTTTACCAATGCCGCGGCTGAAGAAATGCGTGGTCGTCTGCTGGTTCGGCTTAAAGAAATAGGACTGCGTAATTCCTCCATCCAGAATTCTCGCCCGGACAAGCATGCCTGGACAGCCGCCCAGGCCCGAGATGCCGTAGATATGATACTGCGCAGTTACAGTGCTCTGAACATGCGCACTATTGACAGCCTTCTGAATCTCATCGTCAGGCTGTCGGCACTGGATCTGCAGATACCGCCGGAGTTTGAGCCAAGCTTCAACAACGACGATGTTACCGGCCCTGTCTTTGACGATCTTGCAGAGCAGGCCCGCTGTGGGGAAAATGCGCTTACCGGCATGTTTCGCTTTGCCTGCCGTCTCATGCTTGACGACCCTGGAGAAACCGGCTTTCTTTGCGGCAAATCCATGCGCAGCCGCGTCATGCAGACGGCATCTGTCATGCTTGATTACGGCAGCACCGGCATTGCTACAGGGAACGAAGCTCAGCAGATTGTCGACAGCTTTCACGCTCAATTGACTTCCACAGCTAAAGCTCTGCTCTCGGCTATCCAATCCTTATCCGTTAACGCTCACCTGCTCAGAGCACTGGAAAAATGTTCACTTTCCCGCTCTGTTTTCCAGCTGCCTGACAGCAAAATGCTGGACAAAAACAGCCTTGACGACTGCCTGAACAAATGCAGCAGAGGAATGGCAAGCCCTGATGCCGTCGCCCTCTATGAAAAACTGACCAAACTGTACCGCAGGACTCCGGTTTTTAAAGGCGCCTTGCACCTGCTGCCTTTTACAGATCTGGGACACGCCGTTCTGGAGGAACTGCCGGCATGCATGGGCAGAAGAGGCGTTATCCCCTTTTCTCAGGTGGCACGCATGGCACTCGCCGCGCTTCACGTGAATGAAGCAGATCCTGAACTGGGAGTGAGCAGGATCCTGTGCCGGCTTGGCACCCCTTTCTCCCATATTTTAATAGATGAATTTCAGGATACCAGCAGATCTCAGTGGGAAGTACTTCGTCCATTTGCAGGCGAAGCTCTCAGCGGCGGAGGCTCCCTGACTATTGTCGGAGATGTCAAGCAGTCTATTTACGGCTGGCGCGGTGGAGATTCTTCGCTTTTCAACGAAATTGATCAAGACCCCGCTATTGCTGTTGCCCATAGTGGAAAATCAGAAACACTTAAGGAAAACTGGCGCAGCCGAAAACACATTATCAGCTGGAACAACACCTTTTTCTCGCCACTCAGAGAAAAAACATTTGTCTGTCGGCTGTGGGAAGAACTGCACTGTCCGGATGAACATCTTTTAAGGGAACAGCAAAAATTACTGTCAGATGCATTTGCAGACACAGAGCAGAATCCATCTCCATGCACAAAAGACGAAGGACATGTCACCGTCTCCCGCTGGAAGCCCTGCACAGATCGTCAGCAGGAGGACCAGTTGCTGCGCGAACTTGTCCTGTGCAGAGTAACAGAACTGCGGCAGCGCGGTTTTCAGCCCAGATCCATATGCATTCTCACACGATCCAACGCACAGTGCCAGATGGCAGCCAAATGGCTGCTGGAAAGCGGTCTTCCAGTGGTGACAGAAAGTAGTCTGCTCATTGCCGAGCAACCCGTGATTGCTGAACTCATCAGTCTGCTGCGCTTTCTGGATTCACCAGATGACAATCCTCAGTTCTGGTCTTTTGTTTCCGGACGGCATCTGATTCCTCCTGAATTCAGGCCTTCGCAGGAAGAACTTGCTGAATGGGCACTGACATGCAAAAACAAGGCAAAGGATGATAAATTACTGCTTGCCGGGTTTAAAAAGCGTTTCCCGGCCTGCTGGCATGCCTGCATTGAACCCCTGATCAGTGAAACGGGCCTGATTACCCCTTACGACCTTGTTTCAGAGCTGCTGAAGCGTTGGCATACAGGTGAACGCTGCCCCGATCAGCTTGGATTTCTTCTGCGCATGCTGGAAATATTGCACGACGCAGAAGAAAAAGGCATGACCGACCTGCCCTCTTTTCTTGCTTACTGGGATAAGGCTGGAAGCATTGAACGCGTTCCCATGCCAGAAAATATGAACGCTGTGCGCGTCATGACCATGCACAAGGCGAAGGGGCTTGCCTTCGATGTAGTCCTTTTGCCATGGATGAATTCAAGGCTCTGTCCTGGACATAAAGAGATTCTGCCCTGGCAGGACGAAGAATCCGGCAGAATCCTGCTTGCTCCTGCCTGCGAAGCTATGGGAAGAATGTGGCATGAAAAAATCCTGGCAAACGCCCGAGAATCCATCAATCTCATGTACGTTTCAATGACGCGTGCGCGGATTGAACTGCACTGCTTTCTCCCCTACCCTGATGAAAAAGAGGGCCGAGACGGAGCTTTCCTGCGCATGCTCGGGATCATGCTGGACACTCTCGCACGGAATCATCATCAACATACGGCAATAGCTCCTCTTTTAGGAGATATGAACCATGCTCCTGCCGAGGGCGAAATGCTGTCATGGGGAATCCCGGAATGTCCTGATCCGTCCTCCGGCAAACTTCATGAAAATACGGTTGATGGAAAACATCCTTGTCTTACACCGCTGAAATGCAAAGAAAAAACGACCGGCGAAAGCTGGCGCCCTATGCAGTGGCTCCCAAAGCTGAGCCTGTTCCGCAGCAATCTGCATGATATGCAATGGTCACCAAAAAAGCGTGGCACACTCATCCACCACTGCCTTGAATATCTGAACGTCGGCAACGGACAAAGCATGTCTGCAGCTGCTGCCCTGGCTGTCAGACGCGGTTGTGCCTCATTCCCCATGTCAGTGCCTGTCAGTGAAAAACTGATTGAAGAGATGACAGAAGACCTTGCCTGGTACGCATCCCTGCCGGAAGCCAGACTATGGCTTGAAACAGGCTCTCCCGAACGGGAGCTGTTAGATGTGCAGGGCCGGGCCCATCGTGTGGATTTGCTAGCAGACGACGGGTCAGAACTCACGGCAGTGGAGTACAAGACCGGTACGCCCGGTCTTCTGCCAAACGACGTTCACCTGCAGCAGCTGAAAGGTTATCTCTCCCTCATCCATGCTGCAGAACAGCGACCTGTACGAGGCGTTCTCGTCTACCTGGATCGCAGGCAGATCCATTATGTATCCCTGGAGGAATAATGGCGGGCAGCCCTTTCATCATCATTCCATGGAGCAATGATTTCCTGCGAGGCATGCAGCAGGCGGTCTGGAAGCTGACAGGCGGACATCCAGGAAACG
>JAGAZG010000091.1 GCA_017940105.1 Mailhella sp.
AGTCCTGATCCCAGTGGTCGAACTTTTTGGCAAGGTCGCGCACCGCGTCTTCGCCGCGTTCGCGGATGTCTTTTAGCACTTCTTCCACGACCTTGCGGGCCGCGTTCGCATGCTGCTCCGCTGAGTTGCTTGCCTTCTTCAAATATTCCATGACATATCTCCTTGGATAAGCGTACCGAAAAAAAACGGTATGTTTTTCGTGCGGCCAAGGCATGACCGCACAGGCATGAAAACTGTGTCCTGTATAATGTGTCTTATATATTAATGTCAACAGAGGTATTCATAAAAAGACCAGCACTCCGAACAGATCGGCTGATGAATGCGCACCGTCCTTGAAAAAAATCCTGTTTTAAGCAACTGTTTACTGAGAATGAACGCATAACTGCTACCATCAGAGGGTTTCATGCCGCCAATCCGCACATCGCTTTTTTCCTTATTTAAAGCAGGTCCTGGTCCATCCAGCTCCCATACCATGGGTCCCATGACCGCAGGCAGGCTTTTTCGTGAAGCCTGCATGACACTCCCTCGGGAACAGCTTGCCCAAGCAGTCTCTGTACGTGCACATCTGCTGGGCTCTTTGAGTGCTACCGGCACAGGCCACGGCACCGATGCCGCCCTGCTTGCAGGACTTTTGGGCTGGACTCCTGAAGAATGTCCTCCAGGACTGCTCTGCAAGCTTGCGGACGCAAAAGCCAAATCATGCCGGGTTGAACTGAATGGAAAAGCAATCTCAGCAGGGCTTGCAAACATCATCCATGGTCAGGTGCATCATAATCATCCTTGGAGCAACGCCATGACTCTGGAGTTGCTTGATGCCGGCGGACAGACCCTTTTTTCACGCAACTACTATTCTGTCGGTGGAGGATTTGTGCAGTGGGATGGCTGGGAAGAGCCCGAACTGGGCGAACCAGCGCACCCATATTCTTGCATGGATGAACTGCGCGCCATTGCCAGGGGTGAAGGCCTTAACATCTATGAAATCATGCTCGACAACGAAACAGCTATTACGGGCATGCACCGCAAAGACATCATACACAAGCTCAACTCTCTGCTTGACATGATGGAAGACTCCGTCAGGCGGGGCCTTGATGCAGAGGGTACGCTGCCCGGTCCGCTGGGCGTTCAGCGCAAGGCGCGCTCCCTTTGGCGCATGGCCGAATCCATTCCGTCCTCTCCCGAACGATTTCTTGCCAGGCTCAATGCCTGCGCCTTCGCCGCAGCCGAAGAAAACGCTGCTGGGGGAGTGGTTGTGACCGCACCCACCTGCGGTTCAGCCGGCGTGCTGCCGTCCATCCTTCACGCCATGCGGCACGATATGTTTCTAGGAGACCGCGCCATTCGCGAAGGTTTTCTCTCTGCCGCGGCAATTGGCTTCATAGCCAAGCATAATGCCAGCATAGCTGGCGCCGAGGTCGGATGCCAGGGCGAAATAGGCGTGGCCTCATCCATGGCTGCCGCCATGCTGACAGACGCTCTCGGACATTCGTCCCACATTGTGGAAAACGCCGCCGAAGTGGCTCTTGAACACCATCTGGGCATGACTTGCGACCCTGTTGGAGGGCTCGTGCAAATCCCATGCATTGAGCGATGCGCCATGGGAGCAGTAAAAGCTTTTAATGCCTCGCTGATCAGCCGGGGCACAAGCTCAAGCTCACATCGCGTATCGCTGGATGCGGCCATCGCAGCCATGGCCGAAACCGGCCGTGAAATGAGCTTGAAATTCAAGGAAACTTCCCTTGGAGGGCTGGCAGCCAGCATGGTAGAATGCTGATGCAAAAAGCCGCCTCTGAGAGACGGCTTTTTGCATCATAAGTTAAAAAGGTTACACCGTTACGCCAAGCTGTCTGACGACAGCAGCGGCAATTTTTTCGCGTTCTTTGTCCACCTCGCCGTCCTGGAGCGTGCGGTCTTCCCTGCGGAAGGTCAGCCGGCAGGTAACATTGCGGACTCCAGCTCCTTCAGGCTCATAGACATAAAGCAGTTCTGCGCTGTCCAGCAGTTGTCCCTTCACCCCGCGCACGGCTGAAAGCAACGTTTCTGCGTGCATATCCAACGGTGCAATAAAGGTGATATCGCGCCGCACCGCAGGAAAGACAGGCAGTGCTTTAAATGCAGCTCTCCTGTCCTGAGACGCTTTTCTCAAGAGATCAAGATCCACATCTGCATACCAGACAGGCTTTTTAGCAAGATAGGAGTCGGCCAGGGCAGGTTTGAGTCGGCCAATGATTCCTGCGGCTGTTCCGTCAGCCATGCTCACACGCACGGCGGGAGCAAGGTAGGCATGTCCGTCTGCAAGAGCAAAGGACGGCGTGTCAAGATGCAGCCAGGCAAACAGCTTTTCGACAAGTCCACGGATATCAGCATAATCCATGTCTGCCTGCTCATGCCCCCACACCTCGTCAAAACGAGTGCCCGTCAGCACCATGGCCATATGGCGAACTTCCCTGACCGTTGTATCGCTTGAGACATCTTGGGTAAAGCATTCTGCAATTTCAAAAAGGCGCACGCCAGGCGCGCTCTGGGCAAGATTCCGGCGCACATCCTGAAAAAGCCCAGGCGCGAGCTCCGTGCGCAGCACGTCCTGCTCTGCGGTAAGAGGATTCATGATGCGCACGCGGCCATCTTCTGGCAGCCCCAGGAAATCCAGGTCGGCAGTGCCCACGAAACTGTAGTTCACAGCTTCGTTCAGCCCCAGGCCGGCGGCCCAGTGCTTTACGCGCATCATAAATGCATGACGGCTCTCGGGAGCTCCAAAGCTTTCAAGATTATGAGGAATGGAAGGCAAAGTCTCGCCAAGCCTGTCTACACCCTTGAATATGGCTATCTCTTCAATGAGGTCGGCTTCACGCGTGAGGTCATAGCGCCAGCCGGGTGCACATACCGTCCACTCAGCATCGCCGCACTGCACAGTGCAACCCAGGCTTTCGAGCGTCTTCAGGCAAAATTCATCGGTCAGAGGCACGCCAAGCAACGCTTCTGCGCGGCTGCGGCGAAAACGCACCGGAACGGGTTTCCACGGCCTTGGAGTGCATTTACAGATGCCGCGGCAAACGCTTGCGCCCGAAAGTTCGGCCATGAGAGCTGCTGCCCTGTCCAGGGCAAAGGCCATGCCCGTAGGATCAACACCGCGTTCATACCGGTATGAAGCCTCGCTGTTCAGACCAAGGCGACGTGCTGTAAGCCGGATGGAACTGGGGCGGAAAACAGCGCATTCCAAAAAGACGCTCTCGCTTTCGCCGGTAATTTCTGTCTCAAGCCCGCCCATGACGCCTGCCAGGGCGACAGGACGATCAGCATCGCATATCAGGCCGTCGCCAGCCTTGAGAGCACGCTTCTGCCCGTCAAGCGTGACCAGTTCTTCTCCGTCTGTCGCCGGACGCACGATAATGCGGCTGCCCTTCAGCTTGTTGTGGTCAAAGGCATGCAAAGGCTGACCAAGCTCCATGAGGATGTAGTTTGTCACGTCAACCAGGTTGGAAATAGCCCGAATGCCGACAGCGTTAAGCCTCCAGCGCATCCATGCCGGCGAAGGACCGGTCTTGGCACCCTTGATGATGCGCCCGGTATATGAAGGGCAGAGATCGCCGTCCAGCACTTCCACAGGAACGGTCATGCTTATGTCTTCACCGTTTTCTTCAAGCGTGAACTCCGGCAGGCTGACAGGCAATCCAAGATACGCGCCGATCAGGCGGGCAAAACCATGCACAGACAGGCAGTCCGCACGGTTCGGGGTGATGCTAATGTCCAGCACTTCCTGATCAAGGCCATATGCCTCAATAAAGCGTTCGCCCAATTCCGGTCTGCGTCCAAAGCGGTCTGCCTCAGGCAGGACAAGTATGCCCGAATGATCGTCAGCAAGGCCAAGCTCCCGCTCTGAACATATCATGCCAAAAGAAGGCACACCGCGAAGCTTTGCCTTTTTAATGACGATACCGCCCGGCAGAGTCGCTCCGACTGGAGCGACGGGCACAAGCTGACCAGCCGCCACATTGGGCGCTCCGCAAACGATATTGAGTGGCTCCTGCCCACCGACATCCACCGTGCATACGTGCAGATGGTCAGAATCCGGATGATTTTCGCAGGTAAGCACGCGGCCGACAACTACCTGCGCAATCTCCGCGTAGGGATGAAGCACTTCTTCCAGTTCAAGGCCAAGCATGGTAAGCATGGCTCCCAGTTCTTCAGCCGTGCCGGAATAGGGAACAAATTCTTTCAGCCAATTAAAACTCAACAGCATGTGTAACCTTCCTTACGCCGGGAACTGATGGAGAAAGCGCACGTCGTTCTCAAAGTTCATGCGCAAATCCGTAAGACCATACTTGAGCATGGCTATGCGCTCCACGCCAAGGCCGAAAGCAAAGCCCGTGAACGCTTCGGGATCGTAGCCTACAGCTTGGAACACAGCGGGATCGACCATGCCGCTGCCAAGAATCTCCAGCCAGCCCGACCCCTTGCAAACCCTGCAGGGCTGCCCGTCGACATGCCCATGCCCGCCGCATTGCGTGCAGGACATGTCAACTTCTGCGCTTGGCTCTGTAAACGGGAAAAAGCTCGGGCGAAAGCGGACTCGCGTGCTGCTGCCAAAAACCGCGCGCACGAACGCCGTGAGCGTACCGCGAAGATCGGCCATGGTGACATGCTTGTCCACAAGAAGTCCCTCTATCTGGTGGAACATGGGGGTATGCGTCACGTCTGAATCGCGGCGGTACACCTTGCCTGGGCCAATGATTGCCAAAGGAGGCCTGCGCTTCATCATGGTGCGCACCTGCACACAGGATGTATGAGTGCGAAGGAGAATCTTATCCGTGATATACAGAGTATCCTGCATGTCACGGGCCGGATGTTCAGGAGGCATATTGAGAGCTTCAAAACAGTTGAAATCTGTTTCGACTTCAGGACCTCCGGCAATTTCATACCCCATGTTCTGAAAGACAGAGCAGACTTCCTGCATGGCAAGGGTGATGGGATGCAAGGATCCGTTCCATACCGACCGTCCAGGCAGGCTGGGGTCGAACTTTGCCAGGAAGGCAGATTCCTTTTCTTCTTCCTGGCGTTTGCGGCGCTCTTCAAAAATATCAAGAAGTCGCTGCTTTACGGCGTTGGCAGCCTGACCAAAACCAGGCCTGTCCTGCGGTGAAAGATCTCGAAGATGAGACATTAGCTCGGCAAGCCTGCCCTTGCGGCCCAAAAAATCTATACGAGCGGCCTCAAGTTCAGCCGCTGTAGTTATCTGGCGAAGCTGTTCTTCGAGCTTGCTGGCCAGACCGTTCAATTGTTCCAGAAGATCCATGTTCAAGCCTCAGCAGGCCGCGCTGGGCGCAGCCCGAATAAATATAAAAAAGGCGCGGTTCAAGCCGCGCCCTGACGGGGAAACCCAAAATATATCTTCCCGGCTTTGGCAGTCTGCCGCAGCCGTTCAGGAATGCTGCTACGCCAGCTTGGACTTTGCCAGTTCAACAATGGCAGCAAAGTCGGCCTTTTCGCGAACGGCAAGGTCGGCAAGCATCTTGCGGTTGATTTCTACCCCGGCTTTCTTAAGCCCGTCCATCAGGCGGGAATAGGAAAGTCCGTTGATACGGGCGCCGGCGTTAATGCGCTGGATCCACAAACGGCGGAAGGCGCGCTTGCGAAGCCTGCGACCTTCAAAGGCAAAATTGAGAGAACGTTCAACGGCTTCGCGGGCTATGCGGTACAAACGGCTGCGACCACCGCGAAAGCCCTTGGCCAAATCCAGATATTTCTTGTGCCGACGATGGGCTGCAAGACCTCTCTTTACACGCATGGAAAATCCTCCATCTTCAGTCCCGCGAGGCGGAGATCAGGCCAACGGGAGTTGAGCCGCATAAGCGGCGGGATAAAAAAACGGCGCTGCTGCGTCTGACGCTTAGGCGTACGGCAGAAGGCGCTTGACAGCTTTCATGTTAGCGCTGTCGACCAGAGTGCCCTGCCCAAGGCGAGAACGGCGCTTGGAATCCTTCTTGGTAAGGATATGGCGCAGGTTCTGGCGGCGGCGGCGGAACTTGCCGCTGCCGGTCGTGCTGAAACGCTTGGCGGCAGAACGGCGGGTTTTGATCTTTGGCATAGCCAACTCCTTATAAAAACGTGCCTTCTCACAATGAGAAAGCCTGCTGCGCTTTGCAGCGGAAGGAATATGCACCATTCCAGCCCAAACTGCAAGCACAAAATCCCATTGGGCGAAAAACCATGTTTTCGCCCGCCCCCGCCGGATGCGGCATGCGGCAGGGTATTGCTCAATGAGCTATTTCTTCGGCAGGGGCACAAGCAGCATCTGCAATGTGCGGCCTTCGGCGCTGGGCGCCTGTTCAACCTTGCCTATGTCTGCTGTGTCGGCAACGATCTTTTCAAGGATGGCTTCGCCCCTGTCCTTATGAACGATCTCACGGCCGCGAAAAAACACTGTCACCTTGCAGCGGTCACCGTCATTGAGAAAGCGGCGTATGTGGCGAACTTTGGTTTCGTAGTCGTTATCGTCAGTCTTTGGGCGGACCTTGATCTCCTTAATCTGGATCACTGTCTGCTTTTTTTTGGCTTCCTTTTCCTTCTTTTCCTGCTCGTACTTAAACTTGCCGTAATCCATGATGCGGCAGACAGGAGGATTAGCCGTTGCCGCTACTTCCACGAGATCCAGTCCGGCCTCATGGGCCATGGCAATGGCTTCAGAAACAGAAAGGATGCCAAGCTGTTCCCCTTCCGCACCTATCACCCGGACTTCCCGGGTGCGAATCTGCTCGTTGCGGCGGGGCCCGTTCTGGACTGCGTCGCGGCGAGGTCTCATGTTAGGCGAAGCTATAGCTCATACCTCCACGTTTAAAGGGTTCTTCACTTTCCGCTCTGATCAGGGCCGCAGTCTCTTCAAAACTGCGGAAGCCGATGTTATCTCCTGAACGCAGGCGGACACTGAATCCGCCATCGGAGACTTCCCTGTCACCCACTACCAAAACATAGGGTATTTTGGCAAGCTGGGCCTCGCGGACCTTGAAGCCCAGCTTTTCATTACGCAAATCGGTTTCAACGCGGATTCCGGCTGCGGCAAGGCGGGACTTCATATCTTTAACATAATCGACCTGGGCATCTGTCACATTGACGATGCGGGCCTGCACAGGCGCAAGCCACGTGGGGAATGCCCCGGCATAGTGCTCGGTAAGCACGCCGATAAAGCGTTCCAGTGATCCAAGAATTGCTCTGTGCACCATAACGGGGCGGTGGCGTTCGCCATCCTGTCCGACATACACCAGGTCAAAGCGTTCCGGCAGCGTAAAGTCCACCTGTATGGTGGAAAGCTGCCATTCGCGACCGATGGCGTCAGTAACCTTGATATCGATTTTGGGACCGTAAAAGGCGCCGTCACCTTCATTAATCTGATACGACTTTCCTTCTTTTTCAACGGCCTTGATAAGAGCGTTCGTAGCACGTTCCCACGCTTCGTCAGAACCGATGCTGTCTTCCGGCCGCGTGGAAATAAATATGCGGTACTGAAAGCCAAAAAGATCCATAAGGTCAGCCGAAAGATGCATGACGCCGATAATTTCATCTTCAAGCTGATCAATGGCGCAGATGATGTGCGCATCGTCCTGCGTGAACTGGCGCACGCGCAGGAGACCGTGCAGCGTGCCGGACTTTTCGTGGCGGTGCACCACGCCAAGCTCAAACATGCGCACGGGCAGGTCACGATAGCTGTGCAGAGTTTCGCCGTACATCAGCATGTGTCCAACGCAGTTCATGGGCTTTACGCCGTGCACATCCCCTTCAATTTCAGTAAAATACATATTTTCGCGGTAATGGTCATAGTGGCCGGAACGCTCCCAAAGCTCGCGGCGAAGAATCTGCGGGCCGCGAACCAGCTCGTAACCGCGCTTCAGATGCTCACGCACGAGAAAGTCTTCAAGAATGGTGCGCAGCATCATGCCCTTGGGCAGCCAGAAAGACATGCCGGGCGCAACGTCTTCATGAAAAGAAAACAGCCCGAGTTCCTTGCCAAGGCGGCGGTGATCGCGGCGCTTGGCTTCTTCCACAGCGGCAAGATAGGCTTTAAGCTCTTTTTCATCGGCGAAAGCTGTGCCGTATATGCGCGAAAGCATGGCATTTTTCTCATCGCCGCGCCAGTAAGCCCCGGCAACCGAGAGCAGTTTAAAAGCCTTGACTGCCCCTGTCGAAGGAATATGCGGCCCCCGGCAGAGATCAAGAAAATCACCGCAGCGGTAGAGAGAAACGGTTTCGGCGTCTATACCTTCAATAATTTCGGCCTTGTAGCTTTCACCCTTGCCGCGGAAAAGTTCAATGGCTTCAGCCTTGCCCATGACAGAACGTTCAAAGGGAGCATTGGCCGCAATGATGGAATGCATCTCTTTTTCGATGAGTTCCAGATCGTCCTGAGTAAATGGACGAGGGGCGTCAAAGTCGTAATAAAAACCTGTGGCGATGGAAGGACCAATGGTCACCTTCACGCCAGGAAAAAGCTTTTGCACTGCGGCTGCCATGATGTGCGATGTTGAATGGCGCAGCAGCTGAAGCCCGGCTTCATCGTCAGCCGTCACTGGGGCTGCGGCCTCGGCTCCGGCAGGCACGGGGGCGGAAAGGTCGAGCAGGGTCTCCGTTCCGCCGACAGTCACACGGCAGGCAAGCGCGGACTTGAAGCGCTTGCCGGAAAGCGCCTGTTTCAGCACTTCGGCGCAAGATGCACCATCTGCGGCCTCAACCAGCTTTTCTTCAACGGATATCTGCATGGCTAGTACTCCAGATTTTGAATAACAAGAAAGGGAGGCTGTGCCTCCCTTTCAGTTCTTTTTTATGGTAGGCGCGAGCAGACTTGAACTGCTGACCCCTTCCGTGTCAAGGAAGTGCTCTGCCACCTGAGCTACGTGCCTTTACTGTTCGGTGAGGTAGTTTCTATAAATCTTTTTCATGTTCGTCAAGCCTTTTGCAAAAAAATTTTAAACAAGCTTTAAAAAGCCCTGGCTGCGACGCCTAAATCACAGGCATCCTTTTTTTTGCCCGTTTTACACCTTTACGCGCCCATTAAGCCCCTTGCCTTTTTAGGCTTGCTGTTTCATTCTGTCTGTCATCAACAAGCACTCAGGAGACCCTTCGCATGGGAATGACGGCAACACAAAAAATTCTTGCGGCTCATGCCGGACTTGATTGCGTTTCACCAGGCCAGCTCATAGAGGCCCGCCTTGACGTGGTGATGGGCAACGACATCACCATAGCTCTTGCCGTGCCCGAATTTCGCAAAGCAGGCGCCGCGCATGTTTTTGACAAGGATAAGGTGGTCGTAGTCCTGGATCACTTCGCCCCCAATAAAGATATAAAAGCGGCCATGCAGTGCAAGACATGTCGGGAATTTGCCCGTGAAAACCATCTTAAGTACTTCTATGACGTGGGACGCATGGGCATAGAGCACGCGCTGCTGCCTGAACAGGGTATAGTAGCTCCTGGCGAACTTATCATCGGCGGAGATTCCCACACATGCACGTACGGCGCACTGGGTGCTTTTTCAACAGGCGTCGGCAGCACTGATCTTGCCATGGGCATGGCCGTTGGCGAAAACTGGTTCAAGGTGCCGTCGGCGCTGCGTTTCCGCCTGACAGGCAAGCTTCAGAAATGGGTCTGCGGCAAAGATGTCATGCTGCACATCATAGGCCTCATCGGCGTTGACGGAGCACTGTACCGCTCCATGGAGTTCTGCGGAGGAGGAGTGGCCGAGCTGTCCATGGATGACCGCTTCACCATAGCCAACATGGCCATAGAAGCGGGAGCCAAAAACGCCTTCTTTCCCGTTGACCAGACATGCCGCTCCTACCTTGCCGAACACTGCCGCAAGACATGGAAGGCCTTTGAGGCGGATAAAGACGCCGAGTATGAAAAGACCTATGACATAGACTTGTCTTCCATACGCCCGACGGTGGCTTTTCCGCATCTGCCGTCAAATACCAGGACTATCGACGAAGTCGGCCTGGTTGAGCTGGACCAGGTCTTCATTGGCTCCTGCACAAATGGCCGCCTGGAAGACATGGCCATGGCCGCCTCTGTTCTTAAGGGACGTCATGTTCACGACAGGCTGCGCGTCATCGTCATTCCGGCAACTCCATCCATCTATCTGGAATGCATGCAAAAAGGCTACCTGCGCATATTTATGGAAGCAGGCTGCGCCGTGAGCACCCCCACATGCGGACCGTGCCTGGGTGGACACATGGGTCTTCTCGCTGCGGGTGAAAAATGCCTCTCCACCACCAACAGAAACTTTGTCGGCAGGATGGGCCATGTGGATTCAGAAGTCTATCTCTGCAGCCCTGCCGTGGCGGCCGCCTCCGCCGTGACGGGACGAATCACAGATCCCGCAAAACTCAGCATGGAGACCTTGTAATGCAGACAGCCCGCGGAAAAGCCTTTGTATTCGGGGACGATGTGAATACCGATGTTATCCTTCCAGGCAAATATCTCAATGTGACAGACCCGCAGGAACTCGCTTCTCACTGCATGGAGTCTGCCGACCCGCAGTTTGCCCGTACGGCATGCCCGGGAGACGTTCTGGTGGCCAAAAAGAACTTCGGCTGCGGCTCTTCCCGTGAGCACGCGCCCCTTTCTATCAAGTATCTTGGCGTATCATGCGTCATTGCTTCGACGTTTGCGCGCATATTCTTCCGCAACGCCCTCAATATCGGCCTCCCCATCCTTGAAAGCGACGAAGCGGCCCGGGCCATACAAGCAGGCGATACAGTGAGCGTGGACTTTAATGCTGGGACCATTGTTGACGAAACACTTGGCCTCACATTCCATGCAGAACCCTTTCCTCCGTTCATGCAAAAGCTCATCGCCTGCGGCGGGCTGGTCAACTATTCAAAGACCAAGATAGCCGCACGCAGCAGCTAAAATTCGCTTTAAAATGCCGACTGCGGCAAAAAACTCAAAGGAAATCACATGTCTGACTATCGCATCGCCGTCATTCCGGGCGACGGAATCGGCCCCGAAATCATGGATGAGGCCCTGAGGACTCTTGAAAAGGCCGGCTCGGTTTTCGGCCACAGCTTTTCCTTCACCAAGCTGCTCATGGGCGGTGCGGCTTACGACGCCGTTGGAACCTGCTTTCCTGAGCAGACCGTGCCCGTATGCCGCAGTCATGATGCCGTGCTCCTCGGCGCCGTAGGAGGTCCTAAATGGGACGCCCTCCCAGGTCCGGAACGTCCTGAAAAAGCGTTGCTGAAAATCCGCGAAGGTCTTGGGCTGTACGCCAACCTGCGCCCGGCCATCATGCACAAGGCTCTTGCCGGCGCATGCCCCATTAAGCCCGAAAATGTGGGCGACAGCATGGACCTGCTCATCGTTCGGGAACTCACCGGCGGCATCTATTTCGGCGAGCACGGATGGCGCGACGGAAAATTCGGGCCGGAAGCCTATGATGTCGAACGCTACAGCGAAACAGAAATACGCCGCATTGCGCATGTTGCCTTCAAAGCTGCCATGGCCCGCAAAAAAAGCCTGGTCAGCGTGGACAAGGCAAACGTGCTTGAAACTTCACGCCTGTGGCGCCGCGTGGTCAGCGAAGTATCCGCCGAATATCCCGAAGTAAGCCTTTCGCACATGTACGTGGACAACGCCGCCATGCAGCTGGTCTACCGCCCTGGACAGTTTGATGTGATACTCACCTCCAACATGTTCGGCGACATTCTTTCAGACGAAGCCAGCATGATTACAGGATCTCTTGGCATGCTGCCTTCTGCAAGCCTGTCCGACGGATCCTTCGGCCTTTACGAGCCAAGCCATGGATCAGCCCCAGACATTGCCGGCAAAGGCATTGCCAATCCCATCGCGACGATACTGTCCGCTTCCATGATGCTGCGCTATTCCCTGTCGCTCGCCAAAGAAGCTGATGCCATCGACTACGCGGTTGAATCCGTGCTTAACAGCGGCATGCGCACTGCCGACATAGCTGAACCAGGGACGTCCGCCATTTCTACCGCGGCCATGGGCGAAGCAATCAGGGCTCGGCTTTAATGGCGTTAGAGCGGGATTGACATTTCCTATTGTTTCACTATGAATAATGCATGAGGATGACATGCTCCAATCCACCCAGCCGCCAAAGCCGAACCGTCATGTAGCCGCGCGCATTGAAGAACTGCTCCGCGAACAGCTGTCGGAACGCGGCGTAGCCGTAAGCGAGCTCAGCCCCGCCGATATCGCCACAGGCATGCAGTGCGCCCTGTCGCCTGACGGCAGCATGACCTACTACTGGCAGGGCGCCCCCATCCTCTACGTCACGCCCGAGCCAAGAGAGATCGACGGTGAGAGCTCTGTGCTCTGGCGCATGTTCACCAAAGACGATCTGGAAGACTCGCACAACGAAAACCAGTGAGCAGACCATGAAACTTCTTGAAAGCATCGGCCATACCCCCCTCATCTATCTGGAGCATTTCTCAGAACAGGCCTCCGCCCATATCTACGTCAAGCACGAAGCGCGCAACCCCGGCGGATCCATCAAGGACCGTGCGGCCCTGGGATACATTGAATCAGCCCTTGCCAGCGGGCAGCTGGACAAAAACGGCGTCGTGGTCGAAGCCACCAGTGGCAACCTGGGCATAGGCCTTGCCGTAGTCTGTGCGCAAAAAAAACTGAGGCTCATACTCGCCATGCCGGCTTCTGCCAGCCTTGAACGCCGCTCCCTGCTCAAAGCTCTGGGGGCGGAGCTTGTGCTTACGCCAGCAGAAAAAGGAATGCAGGGCGCGCAGGACAAAGCAGCCGAAATCATGGCTTCCGTGAACGGAGCGTACCGACCCAACCAGTTCAGCAATTCAGTCGGGCCTGCCGTGCATTATGAAACCACGGGACTGGAAATCGTCCGCGAATGCGAATCTCTGGGTATCTGTCCCGACGCTTTTGTTGCAGGCGTTGGTTCAGGGGCGATGCTGATGGGCGTCAGCCGCCGCCTGAAAGAATTTTTTCCCCGCGCATACTGCGCTGCCGTCGAACCAGCTGAATCCCCCGTGCTTTCGGCAGGCAAGGCAGGAGGGCACGGCATACAGGGCATAGGCGCCAACTTTGTACCGGAAGTGTTTGATCGTTCCCTGGTGGACGGCATTCTCACGGTCAGTACGGATGAAGCCATGCAGACCGCCCGCCTGCTCATGCAGGAAGAATCCCTGCTCTGCGGCATCACGTCCGGAGCAAATGTTCATGCGTCCATGCAACTCGCCCGCATGCCCGAATTTTACGGCAAAACCATTATCACCATCGCTCCCGATACCGGCGAGCGCTATCTTTCAACCCCGCTTTTCGCCAAGGACTGAAGACATGGACGAAACACCGCGAGAACTCTTTCTGTCACGCATGCGCGATCTCGACGATGTCACAGAAGCCTTGTGCGAACCTTCGTCCATTTCGTCTGTACTCGACTTCAGGGACTGCCACAATACCGGCATGCCCTCCTATGATACGCTTAAGGAACTAATGGCGCGCATGAAGGCCGTGCTGTTCCCCGGGTATTTTGGTCCATCCAAAGTATACCGCGAATCGCTGCGCTATCACCTTGCTGCCAACCTGGATTCCATTTTCCGCCTGCTGACCGAACAGATTCGCCGAGGCGGCTGCTTTGCATGCGCCGACTACGTCAACGACTGCCGCGGCAGCGAGGTTGCCTCAAGCGAGCTGGGCATGCGCTTTATGAAGCGCGTACCCGAAATACGCCGCATGCTCATCGGGGATGCCCAGGCAGCCTACGAAGGGGATCCGGCGGCCACCAGTCCCGGCGAGGCTGTATACTGCTACCCTTCTATGCTGGCGATGATCCACCACCGTGTGGCGCATGAGCTGTACGAGCTCAACGTGCCCATCATTCCTCGCATCATTGCCGAAATGGCGCATGCGCACACCGGCATAGACATCCATCCCGGCGCACATATCGGCGACAACTTTTTCATCGACCACGGCACCGGCGTGGTCATTGGAGAAACCTGCATCATAGGCAAAAACTGCCGCCTGTACCAGGGCGTGACGCTGGGAGCGCTTTCCTTTTCAAAGAATGCCGATGGCACTCTTGTCAAGGGCATACCGCGGCATCCGATTCTGGAAGACAACGTCACGGTCTATGCAGGTGCGTCCATTCTTGGCCGCATAACGATAGGAAAGGGTTCAGTCATAGGCGGCAACGTCTGGCTCACGCACAGCGTGCCCGAAGGCAGCCGCATCGTGCAGAGCGGGGCAAAGGCCAGACCTGGCGAAAACCTGACGGGCAATGTACAGCCAACGGACGGGCAATAATCGACATTCTTTTTTACAAGTTTAAAATTGCCAAATGCTCAAAAAATACTATAGACTGATCCATGGCTTATGTCATGGATCTTTTTTATAACAGCAATCTCTGTCTAAGAGTTGCAAGCATTTTTCACAGGTGACAAATCATGAAGAATTACTTTGATGTTTCCGGTAAGTTCGCCGTCGTGACAGGCGCATCTTCAGGTCTGGGCAGACAGTTCGCCCTCTGCCTGGCAGAACAAGGCTGCAACGTTGCCATCATGGCCCGCAGGCTGGAAAAACTTCAGGAAGTGCAAGCTGAGGCCGAAAAATTCGGCGTGCGATGCCTTGCCATTCAGTGCGACGTGACCAATACGGAAAATATCAGAAATGCCGTTGACCAGGTCGTCCGTGAATTCGGCAGGATCGATATTCTCATCAACAATGCTGCGGCAGGATTTGCCACGCCTGTCGTAGAAACAGACGACGAAACTTGGCAGAAGGTCATCAACACCAACGTCAACGGCGTTTTCTATGTCGCCCGCGAGGTTGGCCGCGTCATGCTGCAGCAGAACTATGGAAAGATCATCAACATTGGTTCGTTCCACTGCCAGGTGACCATGAACAACCTGCCGCGTTCAGGATATTCCACCGCCAAGGGCGCCGTACTCATGATGAGCAAGGCTCTTGCCGCCGAATGGGCCAAGAAAGGCATTACCGTCAATATTCTCGGACCAGGATATTTCAAAAGCGAGATGTCCGACAAAGTTGCCAACCAGGCTTATGAAGACGGCATTAAAAATGGCGTTCCCATGGGACGTCGCGGCAACCCCGGCGAACTTAACGGTGCCATGCTCTTCCTTGCTTCTGATGCCTCAAGCTATGTCACCGGGCAGCTTTTACTGGTTGACGGCGGCTGGACGATCGTCTGATTCCATAACCAGCTGCGAGCTTTCTGAGGATATTTCTCTATGCCAATACCAAAAATCAGCTTAAAAGTTGACGACAGGTTCTACTATGGCTGGGTCATGCTGATGTGCAGCTTCATGGCCATGTTCATCTGTTATGTCATCAAAGTTAACTGTCACGGTCTGTTCATAAACAGTCTCTGCAAAGAGTTTGACATAACCAGAACTGTATACGCACAGACAAACACGCTGCTCACGCTCTCCATGCTTATCAGTTCATCGTTCATGGGCAGGCTGTACAAAAAGTTCTCGGTGAAATATGCCATGACCGCCTGCGTGCTTATCACAAGCTGCTGCTACCTTGGCATGTCGTACGCAACCGCATTCTGGCAGATTCTGCTGCTTTCAGCCATTCAGGGCATAGGCTGGGCCGGAGCCACCACCCTGCCCGTAAGCATCATGGTCAGCAACTGGTTCGGGCCAAAGGTCAAGGGCACTGCAATGTCCATCGGTATGCTCGGTTCTGCTGCCGGCGCTCTGGTCTGGGTCCCTTTCATCAACGGGCTCATCGCTTCCTCTGGCTGGCGAACAGGTTACCTCGGCATGGCAGGTGTCAACGCGATCATGATACCTCTCGTGCTCATCTTTGCCGTAACCATGCCTGCCGACAAGGGCTTTGAGATACGAATCGGTGATCCTTCTCCCGAAGAAATCAAGGCCGCCGGCGGCATATCCACGCAAAAAACCGGCCTTACCGGCAGCCAGGCCCTGAAAACGGCCCGCTGGTGGTGCCAATGGCTTGCCCATTTTCTGACCATGATCGGCGCTGCTGCGTTCAGCTTTCAGTTCGTCGCGTATTTCGCCCAAGAAGGTCTGCTCGGCGACCAGACGGCTGCGACGGCTCTATATAAGAACACACTTGGCACGCTCATCCTCGGCAAATTCATCCTTGGTACTGTATCGGACGTGATTCATATCAAGCGCAGTTCTGTCATAGCGCCATTATTCTATGCCGGCGTGTTCTTCTGCATGGCCATTGCCCCTGACAACATGAAAATGGCCATGATCGCCATCCCCGCCCTTTATTTTATCGGAGGCGCAGTGCCGTCTGTCATCCCATTCCTTATAACGGCACGTAATTTCGGCGATAAGGAATACGGCGTCATGAGCGGCTGGATGAACATGGCAGGCAATGCAGGTCAGATTCTTGGCCCTACCATTGCCGCTTTCATTTTTGACACTACTGGATCGTATGGCATGTTCTGGTCATTCTCGGCCGTGCTGCTCATCGTTGTTTCAATACTGTATTTTCTGTCCGGACGTGTGAGCCTTGAAAAAATAAGGGCCTGGGGTTTCGACCCCAAGTAAGCACTCCTGGACAAGATACAGCAAAATATCTCCCGCATGGATGCGCTTTACCCATGCGGGAGGCAAGGCAGGATGCTTGATTGCGCGTTTCTCTGATTCAGCTTGACATTGCTTTAGGCGATCCGGCAGCTAACATGAAGGCAGTAAGCCGCCATGTCGAACAGCTTGCCGCATTGTCTGAGCCGCCCGATGTTGCCGTGCTGCCCGAGCTCTGGTCAACCGGCTATGATTTGGAACAGGCCCGCGCCCTAGCCACACCTCAAGGCATGCGGGAAGCAGAATTTCTTGCAGGACTTGCACTGAAATACCGCATGGCCTTTGCCGGCGGTTCTGTGCTTTCGCTTGATGGCGATGCCGTGCGCAACCAAGCTCAAGTCATCAACTCCAGAGGTGAGCTTATTGCTTCGTACGATAAGATACATCTCTTCCGGCCCATGCACGAAGACATCTGGCTTGAACGCGGTTCAGGATGCCCCGTGTTCAGCCTGTGCGGCATGCGCTGCGCCTGCGTGATCTGCTATGACATACGCTTTCCTGAACTGGCGCGCCGCATTGCCCTGGCAGGGGCCGAAATGCTTTTCGTGTCTGCAGAATGGCCGGAACCGCGCATCAACCATTGGCAGATGATTCTCAAGGCACGCGCCGTAGAAAACCAGATGCACGTCGCGGCCTGCAACCGCTGCGGCACGGAAGGACCCACCATATTCGGCGGCCGTTCTATGATCATTGCTGCCGACGGCACCGTACTCGCCTCCGCCGCCGACCACGAAATGGAACTCAGCGCTACGCTTGATCCTGCCCAGCCTTCTTTTCTGCGAAATAGCTTTCCCGTCATGAACGATCGCGTACCCGATGAATACTGACATGCTTTGAGCTGCCAGGACACTCGACAAACGCCGCCTGAAACGGTAGGAAAAATCCCTGCCTTACTTAAAACGCATCCGGCGGCTCTCCGGCTCTGTTTCCCTGTGCGGACTGGCGAAGACTGCCCTGTTTTTTTTGCCCCTTGGAGTCTCAGTGGAAATATCCCTCACCATCATCGCAGTACTCTGTTTTTTTTACTTTGTTGCGGGCGTCGTCGACTCCATAGCAGGCGGCGGCGGACTTATCACCACCCCAGTCCTTTTGCTCTGCGGCATTCCTCCGCATGCCACGCTTGGCACGAATAAATTCGCGACGACCATCGGCACGCTTTCTTCAGTATGGGCCTTCGCACGCAGCCATCTTATTGTGACGCGCATTGCACCTATGGGCTTTGCCTCCGCCTTTCTGGGATCCATGGCAGGATCAGGTCTTGCCATGCTGCTTGACAGCGCCGTTCTTGGCAAAGCCATGGTCTTTCTCCTACCCATAGGCATGGCCATCTCGGTATTTTCAGGTCGCAGCTTTGGCAGCGACGAAGAACTGCCCCAAAAAGGCCTCTGGACCAAAGTGATCCTGATGGGTTTCTGCATCGGCATGTATGACGGATTCTTCGGCCCAGGCACAGGAAGCTTCTTCATTCTCGCCCAGCATCTCCTGCTGAAAATGGGGCTGGTAAAGGCCTCAGCCACGGCGAAGGTGTTCAACCTTGCATCAAACGCCGGCGGACTCGTCGTGTTTGCGTCAGGCGGAGTGGTGCTTTATGCAGCGGCCATACCAGGCGCCATTGCCAACATCATCGGCAATCAGATCGGTACGCGTCTGGCCATCAAGGTCGGCCCTTCGGTGGTCAAAAAATTCCTTTACGTTTCTCTTTCCCTGCTGCTCTGCACGCTTTTCTACCGCTTTTTCCTTTCCTGATATGAACCGGCAGGAAAGCCGGCATTCCTCCAGCTCATGCCCCGTGTTTTACTCGATTACAAGGCATGGAGTTGACAATTCTTCATTGCATCTTTTTTAATACGCACATAATTACTGTGACCAGTAAAGGAGATTTTATGGCATTCACTGGCTGGGAAAATGCCCGTGCTGGCGAAGAATTTTCCCTGGATGAAATCACCTCTTTTTACGGGAACATAGGCCCATATTCCCTGCTTGAACTTCCACGGCGCAGCCTGTGGGGACGTTTTCCCCTGGTTGCCAGAGCCGTTGCCAAAGACGGCGTCCCGGGCAAATTCAAGCCTGGCGAAAGAGTCATTGCCTTTCTCCAGCGCGAAGGCAACAATTGCTCCGTGGCAGCTTTTCCAGCGGGTCTGGTCGACCAGAAAGGCATACGCTCCGTCATAGCCGCGGCAGAAATGCAAAGCCTGAAAAATTCCATGCAGGGAGGGCTATGGACAGAACAGTTCAACGCACGGCTTTATGTTCAGCCGTACACGCCGGAGCTCCGGAAGCTTGAACCTCCGTACAAGGAAGAAGACATGGACGGCATTTTTAAAAAGCTTGCAGACGCACACGGCCAGTATGGAGACTTTGCCCTTGCGTCCGAACCATTCTCCTCCGGCGCGAACGCCTTTCCCAACTTTGCCTTTGCCTTGGCCAGTCAGGGAGCGGACGCTGCTCCAGGCGTCAAGCTCTATTCGCCATGGGATGTTGTGCTGCTTTTCTTCGGAAAACCTCCTTCAACTACCGTTCTCGCCGTACCCCTGCGCGCCGTAGCTTTTTGGGATCAGGATAAAATATGCTCTTTTGCCGAAGGTCTGGGAACTTCAATGTCATAGCCCTTGCAGAATTGCAAACTTTCTTCTTTCACATAACGCAGACGAGCCGCCCTCTTGTGAAGGCGGCTCGTTTTGCATGCGTGCGGAAATCTTTCAAAATCAGATCAGAACTTGTAGCCTATGCCTATGCCAAAGTTATGTGCATGGGGATGCGTGGTGCGGCCAGGCACGACGCCAAGCGTTTTGGCGGAAGATTCTGTGTAATCCAAAACATGGTTGTGGATGTACATATACGCTAGATCCAGAGTCCAGTTTCCATAGAAGAATCCGATGCCGGCAGTGTAGTAATTGCGACCATTCGAAGGCACCATGTAGTCTGAATTGCCATAGTTCTGAGGAGACATCTCATACATGAATCCGGCACGCAGAGCCATCCAGTCGAGGGGCTGATATTCTGCAGAAATGCCAAACGTCCAGCTGTTCTTCCAACGTTTTTCACTAGGAAGCATTTCGTTAACTGGAGATTTCATATACATATTGAACGTTTTAAAACGGCTCCACATCGTATAGGTAGCGTCTGCTTCAAGGCTGAGATTTTCCATGGGCTTGTACATGACGCCAAACGAGAATGAATCTGGCAGGTACATGGTGCCGCGCAGCTTGGAATTGGTGAGATTCACTCCAAGAGGAGTCGGACCGAGCGCCATGTCATACCGGCTTTTGCCATGCACTTTCAGGCGCATGGGAGCACGGTAGGTCAGCCCCATTGCCCACTGATCGTTGAGCTGGGCATGCACCGAAACGTTACCGCCGTAGGACACGCCGTGTCCATTTATGTTGACGTCGCCGATATCGGTGCCGAGGTACGGCATGCTTAGCACGCCGAGGTTCTTGCGCATCTGCATTGTGGCCCACATTATCTCGGGGCTGGCTGCGACAGAAAACACATCGTTGATCTTGTAGGCCAGGGTCGGCGTCAAAGACTGCGTTATGAGCTTCACGCTGTGCAGGTTAACCCCGCCGGGCCAATTATGAGGATATTTAACCCCAAGCCCGAAGCGGGTGTAAGAACCAAACCCGAACCAGAACTTGTCATTGATCTGGTGCGTGAAATAAAATGAAGGGATGGGCCAAGTCTGATGTGAACAATGGGAATTGCTCTGGTTTCCTCCGACTCTGGTGTCGATTCCCCAATAAAACATAGAAAGCGCCATGTTCGCCTGGAACTGCGTTCCACTGAGCCTTGTGATAGCCGCAGGGTTGTATGCTACGGCAGAAGGATCGCCGCCGCGGGCGACAATGCCCCCGGCAAGGCTCATGCCTCGGGCGCTGTTTTCCATGAGGGCAAAGCCTTCCGCTCTTGCAGAAGAGGGAGCAGAAAACGACAAGGAACATACTGCGCACAATGTGCAGAGAATGCGCACTCCAAGACGGGAACGGATCATAAACAACTCCTGAAAGCGGTCCAAGAAAAAAATCAAAACACTTTCAGGAGAATACGGCAATTAAATAATTTTAATCAAGACTTAAACGTATCCGTAAATAAGGAGGCCGCCTTGTCATACAAGGCCTTGGCATGCTCACGGCTGCGGCGGCTTATCACAGGGCGCCACATGAGTACATCACCTTTTTTTTCAGCGGCAGATGAATCTTCTTCTCCATTTTTAAGCCCCATGGACTTGCCTGCCCGCTCCGCCATGGCTTTGGCATTGCGCGTGGTATCCACCGTCCACTCCCAGGCTATGCCGCGCATTTCTTCAAACTCCGCAAGGCCTTTCTTCCACAATTCGCCAAAAAAGCCTTCCGCCTCCCATTTTTTAAAATAGGCGTGTATGGAGCTCGGGCTGCCGTAAAACTCTTTGGGCAACGCTTTCCACTGCGTGCCAGTGCGCAGAACATACACAATGGCAGACAGCACCTTGCGCGGATCCAGAGGTTTACGCCCTCCCCCCGCAAGGCGACGGTACGCACGTCTGGGATCCCGCACAGTCTGCGGGATAAGGGGTTCGACAGCTTCCCAGAAGGCGTCGGAAATCTCCCAAAATTTCATAGTGTTAAGCTCTGCCTGTTGCATAATGTCTGGACTATAGTTCAAATTCAAAAGAAAAGCCAGAACTGTTTTATTTACGGATAAGCCTGGTAATAAATTTTTATAAAAAATTTTTATTGACATTGACACCAGCTCATACTACAAAGACCAAACACAGCGCGGGGTGGAGCAGTATGGTAGCTCGTCGGGCTCATAACCCGAAGGTCATTGGTTCAAATCCTTTCCCCGCAACCAGTAAATTCAAGGACTTACAGTAAATACTGTAAGTCCTTTTAGTTTTTTAATTGCTTTTTTTCCCGCTAATATCCCGCTGGAATCAGATATGGATCTAATAAAGGATGATTTTATCCCCAAGATTAGACAAATTTTATTCTTCAGAACAACACATCAAGGCTATACTGTGAGATGCACGCTATCGCGAAGGTCTCACGCAGGATCAGCTAGCTGAGAAGACAGTAATCCCCCGCCGTCATATCTCGAAATGGAAAACGCACGCAGGCCGATAGGCATGTAACACGCTCGAAAACTGGCAGAAGCATTAAATGTGGACAGGACGGACAGGTTGAACAGCATCACGAAATTTTTCTATCCGTTCAGGCATGATTGTGCGAACACGTTCACCGTTAACTTTATTTGTTCCAAGACCCAATGCCGTTGCCGCTTTCCGCCCACGTTTTACCAATGTTGATGTCTGCGAGATGGCTTGTGTCCGCGCCAGGAAAAATCTGGTTGCACGCCTGGTTGATGGCTTTCTACCTGAAAACATGCATGTCCACTGCATAAGACTTACGGCAAAATAAATAGTATACTATGCAAATATTGACAGATAACTATTGTCATGGCATATTTTTACCTATATATGCGTATTTAGAGGTAATAATGATTTTCCATCCTGCACTGAAAACTCCTCACGATCTTCAGCAGGAGCTTGCTGCAAAGGCAAAAGCCCTGCGTCTTTCCATGAACCTGTCCCAGCAGGATCTTGCCCGACAATCAGGCGTAAGCTTGGGAAGTCTGCGCCGCTTTGAGCAATCTGGCGAAATTTCGCTGAAATCTCTCCTGGATATCGCATGGGCTCTTGGATGTCTGAAGGAGTTTTCCCTTCTCTTTGCACCTGGA
>JAGAZG010000092.1 GCA_017940105.1 Mailhella sp.
CATGGAAATCAATCCCGCCGTCTTGCGGCGTGAAGCGACCAGCCTTGATGCGGTCATCGGCGAACAGGATAAACCTATTTCCATTTTCAATACCGCGGAAGTAGCAGCGCAGTTTCTTATTCCTGTCATCCATCACCTTGAAATTTAAGTAGGCGAGAATAGGTTCGGACTGCACATCCTTAACATAGTGGTAGTCATCAGACATCAGACCAAATTTTCTTGTTTCATCAAAGCTGAGGGCCTTCTTTCCCGATTCCCGGAGTTGTGCGGGATACGACGGGAACGCCTGCGCAAGTGTCTGCCCGGCTTTGCTGCCGGCTGGGTTTGTGGCACCGCCTTTTGTCGGTACCGGCGTGACCCGTTCCATATCCTTTGTGCCTGCTGTCGCTGTGCCGGATTGCGGCTCTGCGGACGAATCCCTTGTGGGCGGCACAGACAGCGAATCCGCCTCAACCTCCGGGGCATCCTGCTCCTGCCCATCCAAAGCTGCGGCGGCTTCAACAGCGGCAGGAGCGCCTTCCGCTACCGTTCCCGGCGAGGGGGCGGTATCCCTGACGAGCGGCACGGCTGCTGACTGACGACGCGGTGTCCGTTTCCGCGTCGGCTTCGTCGCGTCTGATGCCTTGCTGTCCTCCTTGAGCAGTGCCTCAAGGCGCGACACGGAAACGACGACCTCGGTTTCCTTCAGAATCACCGCCACCACATCCTTCACCGTAAGGCCGCGCGCCAGAGCGGCGCGGACATCCTTGAGCAGTAAAGCCGCCACCTCGGAGCGGTCGTAGGATTTCTCTTTGGCAGGGATGCTGCGGATGACATCACGGGCATGATTCACCATTGCCATTGTAAAACGCTGCGCTTTTGCCATGCCGAACTCCTCAAACACTGTTTTGCCAAAGAACTATCATCATCTTTTTGTCGATGGCAACCAGAGAAAATTTTTATAATGGACTTCACTGGACGCTATCGCACATCAGCGTATTTTATAGGACATAAAAATTTTTTCATGCCGTGCAATAAGGTGATACATCTGCATCCAATAATGTCCATTGACGTTCTATATAGTGTTTTTTGCAAAAGCTATAGCCAAAACATAAAATTCATCATATCTTTATTGCCAAACCGCATGGAATATGCTGCGGACATTTTTCCTTTCGAGGCAGCCGCACATCTTTCCGCGGTTCTGTCGGCTATGGAGGGGGGTTACTCTTTGCAAGATGGTAGCTGTCTGACGCCAGCTAACATCTTGCCGAGGGGGGCGAGGCCCCCACTCTGGACACCCCCCGCGTGTTCGGCGCTGCGCTTCTCACACGCAAAGGCAAAAAACATGAAAGCAAGAACCAAAATCTTCCAGCGGCGGCGCACGCTCCGGTTGAGCGACGCTGAGGACTGTCGGCTTCAGGCTGCGGCGGAAGCGGCGGGCCTGTCCGTTTCCGAGTACATGCGGCGCAACTTCTTCGGCGGGCGGCCCATCATCGCCAAAACCGACCAACAGGCCATCAGGGAACTCCGACGGCTTGGCGGGTTGCTCAAGCACAGCATCGGCATTGTCCGGAGCCTGCAACTCCCCGATGTCGTCGCTGACATGCGGGCGACCCTGCGTGTGCTGCAACGGGCGATTGAGTCTCTGACAGGGGCGGGCCGTGATTGTTAAAAAGATGAAGCGGACGGTCATCAATAAGCCCAAGGCGGCTATGATCAGCGGGCTTGTGGACTACATCCTTGCCGCAAAGGACGACCAGGGGCGGGAGAAACTTGTCTACAGCGGCAGCTGCAACTTCATCACCACAACGGTTGCCGGACAGAAAGCGGAAATGATTGCCCTCGCGCAGGAATCGGTGCAGAGCAAAATGCCCGTCACCCACTGGATGCTCTCATGGGATGAGAACGAAATTCCCGACAATGCGCAGGTGGATGAGGCCGTCGCCCTGTTCCTTGAACGCATGGAACTGAAAGACCATCAGGCCATGTATGCCCTGCACGGCAACACGGAGAACTATCATGTGCACATCCTCGTAAACAGGGTGCACCCCTACACGGAGAAGGTCATTCAGCCGCATCACGGCTTTGACCTGGAGGCCGCGCACCGCACCATTGCCGAGATTGAGTTCAGGCAGGGGTGGCATACCCATAGAAACGCCCGCTACTATGTTGCCGGCAACGGAAAGATGTACCGTCGGGCCAGGGAAATTTTCAGTCCCAAGACCAAAGCAGCGGATATGGAACGGGCCACGGGCGAGAAATCCTTGCAGCGGATCGCCCGCGACCGGGGCGAGTACATCATGCAAAACGCGGCTTCCTGGAAGGAACTGCACGAGGGTCTGGCGGCTGTGGGCCTGCGCTATGAGAAGAAGGGCTCCGGCGCGGTCATCGGCGTCGGGGAGGAGTACGTCAAGGCGTCTTCCGTCAACCGCGCCCTAACGCTCGCCCGGCTGGAAGATCGCTTGGGTCCCTTTGAGCAGGGGCACTATCCCCTACCTGAAAAGCGCGAAC
>JAGAZG010000093.1 GCA_017940105.1 Mailhella sp.
GTCCACGGCCTGATCCTGGCCGAACACGCGCCCGCGCAGATCGTCGGCCAGCGTCTTCAGCCGGTCTCTCTCGTTGCGGCTGACGCTGCGGGCCGGAATGCTGGCCATGCGCGCGACGACCTTTTCAACATCCTGCACGCTGATGCCAGCACCGCGGCGGAAACCGGGCCTCAGGCTCACGGCTGCGCCGGCCTCGTCCATGACGTCTATGGCCTTGTCGGGCAAAAGGCGGTCCTGAATGTATCGGGCCGAAAGATCCACGGCCGCATTAATGGCCGCCCTGGAATATTTGACGCCGTGATGCTTTTCGTAACTCGGCTGCAGGCCGCGGAGGATGGCAAGGCAGTCCTCGCGGGAGGGCTCGCGCACGTCGATGCACTGGAAGCGCCGGCTCAGGGCGCGGTCCTTTTCAAAATGGTTGCGGTATTCCTCGTATGTGGTCGAGCCTATGCAGCGCAATTCTCCCGCCGCAAGCACAGGCTTGAGCAGGTTGGAGGCGTCCATGGATCCGCCGGAAGTGGATCCCGCGCCGACGATGGTGTGGATTTCGTCTATGAAAAGGATGCTGCCGGGCTTTTTCTTAAGATCTGCTACCACGTTTTTGATGCGCGACTCAAAATCGCCGCGGTACTTGGAACCGGCGAGCAGCGAACCCATGTCAAGGGCATACACCTCCACGTTGCGGAAGGGGCGGGGCACATCGCCGCGGGCGATCTTCCAGGCTAGCCCTTCGGCTATGGCCGTTTTGCCGGTGCCTGGCTCGCCTACCAGCAGGGGATTGTTCTTGCGGCGGCGCGAAAGCACCTCCAAAAGGCGCACGACTTCCTTCTCGCGTCCAATCAGGGGGTCAATGCCGCCCTTGCCGGCCTTTTCCACAAGGTTGACCGTGTAGGCGTCAAGGGCTGAAGGCATGGCATTGTCGGGATCATCCTCTTCCTGTCCGTCAGCCTGCCCGTCCTTAACGCGGCGCTTGCGTTCAGCAGCCTGTCGCATCAGCTCAGGCAGCTCATGTGAAATAAACTCCAGCACGCGCAGGCGCTCCACGCCCTGGCGGCGCAAATAGTAGACAGCCCAGCTGTCCTCTTCTTCAAACATGGAGGCCAGCACGTCGCCGACGTCCGCATCCTTCCTGCCCGAAGACTGCACATGCGCCACCGCGCGCTCAAGCACGCGCCCGAGCGAATCTGTCTGCAGCACTTCGCCTTCCTGCATTTCGCTTTCAGGCAGGGGCGGAAGATAGCGGTCAAGATAGTCCCCGAGCTGCTCGCGCAGCTCCTTCAGATCCACGCCGCAGCCGCGCAGGATAATGCGTCCGAGCTGCTCGCGGGTCATGGCGAGGAGCACATGCTCAACGGTAAGGCATTCATGCCTGCGGCTGCGCATTTCCATCACGGCCAGCGCCAGTGTCTGCATCAAGGAATGAGCCATCATATCCGGCACCCCCACATAAAAAACTCTGTTCTACCGCAATCAAATAAGCACGGAAAAAATGAAGGCAAGGTTTAGTCCTTTTCCATGGTGCAAAGCAGGGGAAATCCTGCCTCCCTGGCGCGCTGCGCGACCTGCGATACGCGGAATTCGGCGATTTCCTTGGGATAGACGCCGCACACACCCGTGCCGGAATTATGCACGCTCATCATGATGGCGACGGCCTCTTCATTGCTTTTGCGAAAAATGTCCATGAGTACCCTGACGACGAAATCCATCTGCGTGTAGTCGTCGTTGTGCAGGAGCACGCGGTACATATCCGGCTCTTTCAGCTCGCTCTCGAGCGTCACGCCTGATTCAATGGAAGGATCTGCATTCTGATTCTGGCTCATGGCAGCCTCCTATTCGACTTCGGCCCTGAGGGCATCGGCCTGGGCGGCCGTGGCCAGGGCTTCAACCATGTCTTCGATCTCGCCCTCCATAAAGCGGTCGAGGGAATACATGGTAAGGTTAATGCGGTGATCCGTCACCCTGCCCTGCGGAAAGTTGTACGTGCGTATGCGCTCTGAACGGTCGCCGGAACCGACCTGCGAACGCCGCTCGGCCGCTTCGGAAGAATGCTGCTTTTCCTGCTCGGCCTGCAGGATGCGCGAGGCAAGCACCTTCATGGCGCGCGCCTTGTTCTTATGCTGCGAACGCTCGTCTTCGCACGTGACGACGATGCCCGTGGGTATGTGCGTGATGCGCACGGCAGATTCCGTCTTATTGACGTGCTGCCCGCCTGCGCCCGATGCGCGGTACACGTCAATGCGCAGGTCTTCGGGCTTGATGTCCACGTCCACTTCTTCGGCCTCGGGCAGGACGGCCACAGTGGCGGCAGAGGTATGTATCCTGCCCTGCGATTCGGTCACCGGCACGCGCTGCACGCGGTGCGTGCCCGATTCATAGCGGAGGTGGCTGTACACGCGCTTGCCAGACACCAGGGCGATGACTTCCTTGTAGCCGCCGCCGTCCGTGGGCATTTCTGAAATTATCTCCACCTTCCAGTGCATCAGTTCGGCATAGCGGCAGTACATGTGAAACAGATCCGCGGCAAACAGGGCGGCCTCGTCGCCGCCGGTGCCCGCGCGGACTTCGAGCACGGTGTTCTTTTCGTCCAGCGGATCGGGGGGCAGCAGCATAATGCGCAGCTTCTGCTCGCGCTCCGGCAGTTCTTTTTCGATGCGGCGTATTTCTTCCTGCGCCATTTCCCGGATGTCATGGTCTTCGTCAGACAGAAGCTCACGGTTCTCCTCAAGCTGCGACTGAAGGGAGCGGTACTCCCGAAAAGCCAGCACAATGGGCTCAAGATCGGCGCGGGCCTTGGCCGTCTTGCGGTACAGATCCATGTCTGCAAGGACTTCCGGCTTAACAAGTTCGAGTTCCAGCTCATTATAGCGCTGTTCCAATTTCTCAAGTTTAGCAAACATATTCACTCCAAGCTGTTGCCAGAAGGTTCAAAGCGATCCAGATACGGGCTGCCGGAATCAAGCGCTCCGCGGAGGGATTCGATGGCGACCTCCAGCTGGGCGTCGTCAGGCTCGCGCGTGGTGAGCCTTTGCAAAAACAGCCCGGGAGCGCGCAGCATGCCGCCCAGGACGCCGGGCTTCATGGCGGCCGTCGCACGTATGAGCTCATAGGCCAGCGAACTGACAGGAACGATCAGCAGGACCTTAAAAAGTACCACGCCCGCATGGCGCAGCATTTCAGAAGAAGGATTCCACACCAGCAGCAGGGCCGGAACCAGAACAGTATGCAGCATGATGGCGGCCGCAAGCACAAAAAGCATGAACGTCGTGCCACAGCGCGGATGCAGGCGGCTGCAGGCTCGGGCCCTTTCGACCGTTACAGGGCCGTTGCTTTCAAAGGCATGGATGGTCTTATGCTCCGCCCCATGATACTCGAACACGCTGCGGATGTCAGGGATGAGCGATATGCAGGCCATGTAGCCAACGAATATGGCAAGCTTAAATATTCCGGCCCAGAGATGAAAGGTGAAGCCTTCCATGCTGCCGCCCAGCCCCATGAGCTCCATGCCAAGGGCCATCGCGTGCGGCGCGGCAACAAAAAGCAAAACCGCCAGGCACAGCGCCAAAACCATGGAAAGCCCGACCTGCCAGCCGGACATGGGCTTTTCATCGCCCCCAGCCGCGATTTCGGCAGAACGGTTGAGTGCCCGCACGCCGTTGGCCAGCGTTTCCACAAGGATAGGAAAGCCGCGCACGAAGCGCATGGAACGCAGTCCCTTGGGAGCCATGCTGCGCCATCCCCTGCGCTCAACAGCAATGGCGCCGCCAGGCCGCCTCACGGCCAGCGAGCAAAGGCCGCCATTGCGCATGAGCACGCCGCCCATCAC
>JAGAZG010000094.1 GCA_017940105.1 Mailhella sp.
TGATGTGAAGTTATTGTGTGAGACACTTCATATCGAAATTCCAAATGAGTATAGATAACTGCAAATAACAGTTTGTAGGGGAGTTCTGATACTCCCCTATAAAAATGGCTATTTATCAACTGTTTGTTGTGACATAGCCTAAACAAAAAGCCCAAAAACACAGCTAACCCTACAGGCCATACGGCCTGAAATGGGAGCGAGTTTTTGGGATTTATTCAAAACTCTAAGGGACGCCATAATGCTCCCTGTGAATGTAATTTGCTATATGACTTTGCACTTGTCAACAGTTTTTCTTATGCTCTATTACTGTGCTGCATATTTCAGCAATTATCTTTCTTATGTAGATGATAAAAATCGGCGTAGACTCTCATAATCTGCGCCACAGAAGCGCCACAGCAGCCTATTGTGGCCGCTTCTTTAAAAATGCAACTTTTGCATGCTCCAAAAATGCAAACTGCCGCTTCAGAAGCATCATTCGCGGCAAAAAATTCTGCATGCATGACATTGAAGATAATGAATTTTGCTTTACTTTGCCTTTGTCTGCAGCTGATCAGATTCGGCGACATCCCTGCTGAGCGCAGGACGGCTATGTATGTGATCATGTCAGTAATGCACAGGCATCAGCCGGAAGAGATCGCGCAGCATATGCCTGAGAACGTGCCGCTGGCTCGGTACTGGGCGGGATGAAATAAATCCTAGTGCTTTCAGCAAAAATATTTTTTCTTTTACTCCGAAACAGCGGTGCCGCGGCGCACTTCGATCACATGCTCGATAGTTCGCAGCTTGTCGATGGTCTGGTACAGGTGCACGGCGTCATGCACTTCGACCGTAAAGTCCATCTGTGATTTGCCATCGATGCTTGAGGTGATCTGCAGGGCGTTGATGTTTACGTCCTGCTGCAGGAACATCATGCTTATCTTGGCTAGCAGGCCCTTTTCGTTCAGGCCGACGATGGTGATCTCAGCCGGGAAGGGCTTGCTCTCTTCGTTGTTCCAGTTCACCGAGATGAGGCGTTCCGATTCCAGGTTCTGCACATGCGGGCAGTTTGCCGTATGCACAATCACGCCCCTGCCCCGGCTGATGAAGCCCACCACCTGGTCGCCGGGCACGGGCTTGCAGCACTTGGCAAAATGGATGAGGGAATCGTCCAGCCCCTTGATGAAAATGCCTTCCTGAGCCTTGTGCTGCCCCTCCACCTTGGGCGCGGGCACGCCGGTAACGGGATCGGGCTCGGTCTTGGGATGCAGGATGGACAATATGCGGGTGATCACCTTTTTGGGCGTCAGCTTGCCGATGCCCACGGCAGCGAAAAGGTCGTCAAGCCCATGCAGCGAGAATTCAGGCAGAACGATCTGAAGCCGGCCATCCTTGGATGCCTTGATGACGTTGAAGTCGGCCCTGCGGCCTTCTTTCTCCAGCATTTCCTTGCCCAGGGCAATGGCGGCTACGCGCTCTTCGGTGCGCAGGTAGTGCTGTATCCTGCTGCGGGCCTTGGACGTCTTGACGATCTTGAGCCAGTCGCGATGCGGGTGCTTGTTCTTGTCGGTGATGATCTCGACCATGTCGCCGTTTTTCAGCTCAGTGGCGATGGGCTGGAGCTTGCCATTGATCTTTGCGCCCGCGCAGTGCGCGCCCACGTCGGTATGGATGAGAAAGGCGAAATCAAGGGAAGACGCCCCCTTGGGCAGCTGCTTGACAGCCCCGTTGGGCGTGAAGACATAAATTTCGTCGTTAAACAAATCCATGCGCAGCGAGCTCATGAACTCCTTGGAGTCCGTTTCGTCGCGCTGGCGCTGCATCAGGTCGCGCAGCCACTGAAACTGCGGCATGTCCTGCATGGCCACGGCATGGTCGCGCTCCTTGTACATCCAGTGAGCGGCAACGCCGTGCTCCGCCATGATGTTCATCTCTTCGGTGCGTATCTGAATTTCTATGCGCTCGCCCTCGGGTCCGATGACCGTGGTGTGCAGCGACTGGTAGCCGTTGGCCTTGGGCATGGAAATGTAGTCTTTAAAGCGCCCGGGCACGGGCTTCCACAGCACGTGCACAAGGCCGAGCATGGCATAGCAGTCGCGCAGGTCGTTGACAATGACGCGAAAGGCGATGATGTCGTGCATTTCGTCCAGGGGCGTTTTCTGGGCCATCATCTTCCGGTAGATGCTGTACGTCTGCTTGATGCGGCCGAACACCCTGCCCCCGATGCCGTTTTCGTCCATTATGGCCTTGATCTTGTCTATGACCTTGCTGATGAGCTTGCGCTCGACGATCTGGTTGTCGGCGAGCCACTTGGTGATTTCTGAATAGGCGTCAGGCTGAAGGTACCGGAAGCTCAGATCTTCAAGCTTTTGTTTAAATAGATGCAGGCCCAGGCGGTTGGCCAAAGGAGCGTAAATGTCCATGGTTTCCTGCGAAATGCGCTGGCGCTTGTGCGGCTTTTGAAAATCAAGCGTGCTCATGTTGTGCAGGCGGTCCGCAAGCTTGACCAGGGGCACGCGGATGTCATGGGCCATGGAAAGTATCATTTTCCTGATATTTTCAAACTGGGCTTCTTCCTTCGTGTCAAAGGTCATCATGTTGATCTTGGTCACGCCGTCCACGAGGTCCGCCACCTGCTCGCCAAAGAGCTCATCCAGCTCGTCAATGGAAGAATCCGTGTCTTCAACCGTGTCATGCAGCAGGCCGGCGGCGACGGTATGCTCGTCAAAACCCATCTGGGCGAGCGTGAGCGCAACGGAGGCCGGATGCATGATGTAGGGATCGCCAGAAAGGCGCAGCTGCCCCGCATGAGCGGCAGAAGCGTATTCGTAGGCGCGCCTGACCATGTCCACGTCGGCATCCGGGTTATGCAGCTCAATCTGGCTGACAATGTCTTCTGCCGTGGGGATTTTTGCGGCCGGATGGCTCTCGCCCGTGACAGGAGAAACAACCATCGAAACAGCTCCTGCGCCGCGCGCGCCGCTTTCCTGCGGCTCCCTGCCCTGTTCAACATATGCAGACTGGCTCATGAAATCCCCTATTGCTTAAGCGTGCTGTCAGCCCACCAACGGTCAAAATTATAGCTGATGCCGGCCGGGGCCGGTTCTATGCCCTTAAAACGCGCATGCACCATGGGTAGCGAATAAGGAACATACAAGAACAGGTACGGCTGATCCTCGTGCAGTATTTCCTGAAAGCGGTCATACATCTTTTTGCGTTCCTCCCTGTCCAGGGTGAGGCGGGCTTTTTCAAGCAGGGCGTCGGCCTCGTCATTGCGGTAGCTGACAAAATTGAGCCCGTGCTCCGATATGGCCGAAGAATGCCATACCTCAAACAGATCCGGGTCGTTTGAAATGGTCCAGCCCAGAATAAGCGCGTCAAACTTTTTTGTGTTGACAAATTCCTTGATGAATGCGGCCCACTCCACCGTGCGTATCTTTATGGCAATGCCCACCTGCCTGAACAGCTGCTGGAGTATGACGGCTGTCTTGATGCGTTCGTCATTGCCCTGGTTGACGAGCAGCGTAAAGGCGAAGCGCATGCCGTCCTTTTGCAGCACTCCGTCCCGGCCCGGCTTCCAGCCGGCTTCGGCCAGAAGCCTTTTTGCCAGCTCCAGGTCATGGGGGTACGGGGCCAGGCTATCGTTGTACTGCCATGTGCCCGGCTTATACGGGCCAAAAGCAGCCTCGCCCATGCCAAGCAGCGCGCCCTTGACTATGGCGTTTCTGTCCACGGCGTACGAAAGCGCCTGCCGGACCTTTTTATCCTTGAAGAGCGGGCTGTTGAGGTTGAGCCCCATATAGGTGTACACGCCGGCAAGGTACTTGTACTTGTTCCAGTTCTTCTGCCAGTCCGGGCCGCTGGTCTGCCGCAGGTACTGCTGAGGGCTGAGCGAAATATAATCAAGCTTGCCCGCGCGCGTTTCCAAAAACATGGTGGTGCCGTCGGGTATGATGCGGTAGACCACGCGGTCGAGGTACGGGCGGCCTTTAAAATAGCGTTCATTGGCCCGCAGCACGATCTGACTGCCCGGCTTCCATTCTTCAAGCACAAAGGGGCCGGCGCTTACGGGATGCCTGGAGTAGCGGGTGGCGGCAATGTTTTCGCCCTGCAACGCATGCCGGGGCAGTATCGGCTGCAGCCATGTCATCACGGCGCGCGCGTACGGAGTTTCGTAGCGCACTTCAAAGGTGAGCCTGCCCGTGCGCCTGAACTCCTTGATCATAAGAAAGTCGGCGGCGTAGGCTGTGGGCGTTTTGGGATCGGTCATAACACGGTAGGTGAACTCCACGTCTTCTGCTGTGAGAGGAGCGCCGTCTTCCCAGGTCATGCCGTCCTTCATGGCAAACTTCATGAGCCGTCCGCCGTCCAGCACTTCCCATGACTCTGCCGCGCATTCGATGATGTTCAAATCCTTGTCGTATTCCAGCAGCGAGGTATGCAGCAGGCCGGACACTTCAGAAGAAGACGCGTCGCTCGCCATGTAAGGCAAAAGATTGGACGGCTCCCCTATGGTACCCATAATGATGCTGCCGCCATACGCAGGATGCTCGCCGGCAAGAAGCGCATTTTTTTCAAGCGAGGAAAAAAGGGCAAAAAAAACTGCGCATGCAGCAAAAACTGCAAAATAATTTAATAATCTTACGGTACAATTCATAAGAAAAGACAAAGCACGCCCGCACAAGGCATGCGAAGAAACGCGGCAGTTTTTTTTCATATAAACAGCTTAACATAGTTCACTTCTTTTGAAAACTAGTGTAGTGTGCTTAAAAGTCGGACAGAGAAAAACGTTGTTTCCCATGCGGCTCACATGCTTTTTTGCAGTTGCAGCCCCATATTGCGTTGGCTTGAGGTAAGTATGAACAGACGAGAAGAAATAATAGCCCATGAACTTGCCACAAATTTCATGCGGCAAGTCGTGCCGGAATATATTGCGGAATACGGCCGGGCTATTGACGCAGAAGGCAATCTCAGCAAATTCACCCTGCGCTTTGAAAATGACATATGGACGGTTGAAAGCTCTGTTCAAGGTGAAGATTTTCAGGCCTACCATCCCATTCTTAAAGTAAACCTTGCAGAACAAAAAGTTGATTCTGTCTGCAACTGCATGGAATCATTCAATGGCCCTTGCCGCCACGCCGCAGCAACGGCCATACACTTTATCAATTCGCTTGATATTTCCAACGACAGCGCGCCGGAGCCTCCCGCCCCGCGAGAAGACTGGAGGCACAGCTTCAGGCTGTTTTTCAGCGGGGTGCTGGAGCCTGAGATCGGCCGGCACTATTTTCTTTTTCGCTTTTTCCCGGAGCCTGGGCGGCTTTCCGTTGAATTTTTCCGCGCAAGGCAAAACAAGACGGGCATTTCGTCCGTCAGGCAGGAAATCACCCTTGACCAGATCTTGCGCAACCCCGAATGGTGCGAGCATTCGCCTGACCTGCCCATCGTCTGCCGCCAGATAGCCCAGTACCTGGACTATTACGGCCACCGCGTCGAAATACCGGACGGCCTGCTTTCATGGTTTTTCTGGGCCATACGCAAAGAAGACTACCTGTTCTGGAAAGACACCGAAATCCCCTGCCACATAGAAAGCTCGTCCATGGCTCTGAAGCTGCGGCCCGCGCTTGACGATGAAGGACTGCGCTTTGACGTGCTGCTGCAGCGCGAAGGCAAAAAGCCTTTTTCGATCGTCGATGAAGAGCCTGACGAAGGCATCGACGTGCACATGTCCGGGCACGAAGGCGCCACCTTTCACGGGCAGATGCCGCTCTGGGTATGCTGGAACCAGGGCTTTTACCCCGTGCAGACCTGCCTGAGCCACCGCGTCATTCAGGCGCTCGTGCATAAGAGCCCCGTCATACCGCAGGAAGACATACCGGAATTTCTCGACAGGGTCTGGACCAAGCTCCCCTCGTCCGAACTGTATGAGCAGGATGAATTCCTCAAGATCATGGAGCCGGTCTTTCAGCCGGCGACGTATAACCCCAAGCTGTTCCTGGACGAAGAAGGCAGCCTGCTCACGCTTGAGGTGCAGAACATCTACGAGACCATACACGGCGAGTTCACCCTGCCCGGCCCCAACCCGGATTTTCAGACGGGCAGCTACGTTTATGAGGGCAAGACGTTTTTGGTGCGCAGGAACCAGACGGAAGAAAACGCGCTCATGACGCAGCTCTCAGACATGCGCTTTCAGCCCAGGAGCAACCGCCTGTGGTTCATGGAACCGGACGAAGCCATATCTTTTCTGCTGGATTCGTACCCGACGCTGCTTGAAAACTGGCGCGTCTACGGCGAAGCCACCCTGTCGCGCTACAAGGTGCGCACCTCCACGCCCGTCATCAACGCCA
>JAGAZG010000010.1 GCA_017940105.1 Mailhella sp.
AACAATCTGGTAACCGGCCTCGCGCACGGCTTTTTCCATAAGCGGGAGAAGTGCTTTTTCATCTGCCGCATGCTTTAGAACAATGTCTGCCGTTCCTTGGGTAAAGCTGGCGTTTGCCTCTGAAACGCCTGCAATGGACGACAGTGCCCTGGTGACTCTGTCTTCGCAGCGGGGGCACGTCATGCCAAGAATATGCAGGCGTTTTTTCATCACTGTTTTAATCCTTTCTTCCAGTTGCGGAATTTGACTTTATGGCTTGCTATGATTTCTGCCGGTATGAACAGTGCCGTTTCCTTTTTTATGCCTGGAATTCCAAGAGGATTGCAGCCATTGCCTTCTGCCCCGACCTGATCAGCCGGAAAAATATTTCCGCAATTCTGACATTGCAGACCTTGCTTTACCGGGGCAAAAAATGCGCGCGGAGAGCCGTTGCAGACCTGGCATGTGTTGAAGGCAGTGCGCACTTTTCCTGCATTGTCCCTGACCGCAATGATTTCCATATTTGTCTCGCCTGATCGAAGAGGGATGAATTCAGGTGTGCTGGTGATGGCAGATTCAGTGATGAAAAGATTTCCAGCGGCATCGAAATGCCATCCTTCTTCTGCATGGGCACGGCAGGGCATAACAGTGCTGGCAACAAGCAAAGCGGAAGCAGCCGCGAGATAATGGCGCATAAGTATTCCCGTTGGATATCAAGGTTTGCAAAGGAAAGAATTACCTAGTTAATCGGTATGTTTTAATATCTTCTTTTGCTTTATCAGGTCAAGAAAAAAGCCTGTCATGCAGGGCAAAATCATCTAATTGGATGACATTTCACTTGCCACTTATTTCGGTCATATCAGCTGTTCTTGCATCCATGGGCTGACGATTTCAGACATGATGAGTATGACTCAGATATAGGTGGCACAGGATAAAGCATTGCCGTTTACGCCGCCTTGCACGGATTGTTCAGCATGGGGATGAACCTGAACAAGAGAGTTGATGCGCTGCCTGCCAAGTCAGAAGAAAAAGCGCCCGCGCAGAAGACTCCGCGCAGGCGCATGGTGGTCGGATCGAGGTATGTGTGAGAAGCTTATTTCATGAAAAGTTTTTCAGCCAAAATAATGGCCAGGCAAAAAAGCAAGGCTCCAGCGCATCCCAAAAAGTATGATGGGAAATGAATTTTCATATGCCCCCCTTAAAGAAAAACTTCTCGATTATGGAGCCCACGATGATGAACACAAAAGAGGTTCCAAAACCGAGAATAAAAGACGGCCAGCTTATTTTCATAACAAACCTTCAATGCTGCATGGAATTGAAAAAGCTTAAAAATCAGCGCGATGAGCTTCTGCAAGCTCTGTACCAGGGCGTCCTTACCGTGAAGGCCGGGGACAAGTCCGTGACGTACAAGTCCAACAAGGAGATGCGCGATGCACTTGCGCTTCTTGATGAGGAAATAGCCCTTCTCGAAGGCAGAGGCAAGATTAAGCGCATCCTCACCTACGGGAGGAAAGGACTATGGTGGAAGGCATCCGCAGGAAAATAGGCGCCTTCATCGGCGGCTTCGACGGCGGGCTTTCCACGCGGCGGCTCAAGGCGTTCCAGGCATGTCGGAGGCAACTACGAATCCTTCCAGTACCGCACCTTGTCCAGGTGCATCGGGGCTGGGGATGCCTAGCGCCATCACCCGCATGGGGGAAACATGGGACGAGATATCGTACCGCTGCTTCGGCGATGAGCATCATGTGGCGGCCATCATGGAATTGAACCTTGAACACCGTGCCACCGTGAAGTTTCCTTACGGGACGGTCATCGAGCTTCCCATGCTGACATCGGCATCGAACCAGTCCCTGCCGCCATGGAAGAGGAAATAGCATATGCTCGTGGGAATTTTCGGAATGCTGCCATTCACGTGCAGCGCAGGCTTCGTGCATACATTCTCGCAGTTCAGCAGGACGCTCGGCGAAAAATGGGTAGTGTCAAGAGGGTTTCGCAAATTCTCAAGCAGCTCGGTAATGATATGCTAGACAAGTTTGAGCTTACGGCAAGAAGGCGGCGGGCGAGAATGGGCCCTTCGGTAGCTCGTCG
>JAGAZG010000095.1 GCA_017940105.1 Mailhella sp.
AATTCCCCGCACACTCCACTTTGGACAACTGCTTGACGATACGGGGAGGGCTGTCGACGAGGCCCTTGCCGTGTGGTTTCAGGCGCCGCGATCCTTTACGGGCGAAGACTGCGTTGAACTCCATGCCCACGGAGGACTCGCCGTGCTCGCAGCATTGCTTGATTCTGCGCTTGCCAGGGGCGCACGCCTTGCAGAACGGGGCGAATTCACGCGTAGAGCCTTTCTTAACGGCAAGATAGACCTGTCTCAAGCAGAAGCCGTTGCTGAACTCATAGCAGCTCCTTCACGGGAAGGCGTATACCTCGCCTCTGCAAAACTGGAAGGCCTGCTCGGCAAAAGAATAGCATCCCTCCGCTCCAAGCTTGAACGGCTGCGCCAGCGGGTATGCCTGGCCATTGATTTTCCTGATGAAGACAGCATAAGCCTTCCTGCGCAGGAATTTGCGGCTGCAGTCTCCATGATAAGCAAAGATATTCAATCGTTGCTAGCCGGCTATGAACGCGCAAGAAGCTGGAGAGAAGGTTCTCTTGTGGTCATTGCCGGCCGCGTCAACGCCGGAAAATCCAGCCTTATGAATGCCCTGCTCGGGAGGCCGCGCGCCATTGTCACCTCTCAGCCTGGCACGACAAGAGATTACCTCGAAGAACAAACGCATCTTGCCGGACTGCCTGTACGCCTTGTTGACACTGCAGGCTTGCGCTGGCAAACGGATGACCCCATAGAGAAAGAAGGCATAAAGCGGGGCATGGAGCTCGCCCAGAACGCACGTTGCATTCTTTTGGTGCTTGACGGCGCTCTTTCTGTACCGGGCAAGTCTCCCAGTGAAATTTTTGCAGAAGAAAAAGAGCTTGCCCTGCAATTCGGTCCAACGCGCTGTATACCAGTATGGAACAAGTCAGATGAAGAGGAGCTCCCTCCCGACCTGGAGCATTTTTTCGGTTCCCAGGTACTGCCCATCTCTGCTCTCCACGGTTCAGGACTGGACGAGCTTTGCATGGAAATACGCCGCAGATGCCTCGAAAACAGCGGCGAAGAAGAAGCTATTCTTGCTCCAAACCTGCGTCAGGCCAACGCGCTCAAGCTTGCACTGGAGGATCTTTGCCTCCTGCAAAAAGCCATTGAAGAAGGAATGCCCGCGGATATTTGCGGCATACATCTGGAATCGGCCGCACAGCGCCTGGCTGACGTCACTGGTCTAAACACGACAGAAGAAACGCTCAACAGCATATTTTCAAGTTTTTGCATCGGCAAATGACAGTGCGCTCACCGAGAACTGCCTTTTCCGGTACCTGAGGCTCCTACATGCAAACACCATCCGCCGAGCATGCGTCATGCGCCGCTCATCTCCCTTGCCTCTCCAAGGATGAAATAAACCTCCTGCCCATACGGGCATGGGAGGGAGATATCGTTGTAATCCAGACAGAAAACGAACTGGACGCTGCCCTTAACGAACTCTGGAAGGAATCAGTCCTTGGTTTTGACACTGAAACCAGGCCAACCTTTACCAAAGGCCAAACCGCTCTCCCAGCGCTTATCCAGTTTGCCACAAGAAACTGCGCGTACCTGATACAGCTCACTCATGTTGCATTAAACCAAAAGCTTGCCTGCCTGCTTTCTTCGGCTGGCAATATTAAAGCCGGCGTAGCCATACGCGACGATATGAAAGCTCTTGCACGCCGCTACCCCTTTACGGCGGCCGGCACGGCGGATCTGGCAGTTCTGGCCAAGGCCAGAGGCATACAGGCACAAGGGCTGCGCACGCTTTCAGCCAATCTGCTTGGCTTTCGCATCAGCAAGGCTGCCCAATGCTCAAACTGGGAAAACTCCGTGCTGACGCCACAGCAGATTAAATACGCCGCCACCGATGCATGGGTCGGCCGCGAAATCTATCTTCGCCTGGCCAGTTACCCTGAAGCTCCACAAAAAATTTGCGGGCAGCCCCATCTGCACACGGCCTGAACATCAACACAGAGCGTTCCTCCATGAATAAAAACATAAAAGTACTCCCTGACGAACTTGCCAACCAGATCGCCGCTGGCGAAGTTGTCGAACGCCCCGCAAGCGTTGTTAAAGAACTGGTGGAAAACAGCCTGGATGCAGGAGCAGGCAGCATTCTTGTTGAACTGGAGAACGGCGGGCAAACGCTCATACGCGTCACCGACGATGGACGCGGCATCAGCGCAGACCAGCTTGAAACAGCTGTTCTGCGCCACGCTACCAGCAAAATTGCGAGTATCGAAGACCTTATGAACATCGTTTCATACGGTTTTCGCGGAGAAGCCCTGCCCAGCATCGCCTCTGTCTCCCGATTTCGCATGACATCGGCACAGCGGCTGGACGACGGAAGCACGGCAGAAGCGGCGACCATCAGCGTTCTATATGGGACTTCTCGTCAGGTCGCGCCAGCTGCACTCAACCAAGGCACATGCGTAGAAGTCGCCGAACTGTTTTCCAATGTTCCGGCACGTCTAAAATTTCTAAAAAGCCCCGCGTCCGAGCTGAAAAAAATCATTGATCTCTTCACAAAAATAGCTCTGGCCCGAACGGACGTCAGCTTTACGCTGAAAAGTGGTTCGCGGGAGCTGATCCGCTTTGATTCCGGACAGACGCTTTCTTCCCGGCTTGCCCAGCTCTGGCCCCAGTCCGTAACAGAAGAGCTCCGTCCATTTGACGTCGTTGCAGATGGCATACGTCTCTACGGCATGACTTCTTCTCCGCTTTCGTCACAGCCGCGATCAGATCGCATGCTCTTTTTTGTCAACGGCAGGCCCGTCAATGACAGGATCCTCATGAAAGCCGTGCGCCAGTGCTATCAGGGCAGGCTTACATCCCGCGATTATCCTCAGACCGTGCTTTTTGCCGAACTTGCTCCAGGCGAAGTCGATGTCAACGTGCACCCGGCTAAGAGCGAGGTGCGCTTCAGGGACGAACAGTCAGTCTTTTCTGCGGTTGCCCGATGCATCGGGTCAGCTCTTGCCGGCGTTCCCATGCCGTCCGAACGTTTTAAAGAAGAAATTTCCGCATCGCTGCCATCTGAAAAGCAAAGCCAGAGTTCGCAGGACCAAGCCCATCCGATTGGATTTTGGGGCAAGGCCGACTCCGTCACCATAGTAGACCGACAGAAGTCCAGGCATTTTGATCCCTTGGAGGCGGTCAGGCCTGCACAAATGCTGCGCGAACCTGCAAGCCAGGAATACGGATTTTCAGAAGAGTCAGAAAACTATTCCCGTACGCAAGTCCGGTCTCTCTGCAAGGGATATGCCTCTACTGATAATGAAAAAACAGATGCCGCGCTGACTGAAGAAAGACACACAAATGTTTCTGCGTCAGAGCCAAGTCCCAAATCCGGCTCGGAATTGCGCGCTCGGCCTGCTCTGCAGCAGCCTGCTCAGGAATGCACCGGGAATCCGACCTCGCTCCCCATCAGCAATGTTTCATACCTTGGCCAGATTGCAAAAACATACCTTGTGTTTTCACAGCATGACGACACGCTGCTCATACTTGATCAACACGCCATGCATGAACGCATCTTTTACGAAAAATTCAGGCGCAACGGGTCAAAAGGCATTGCGCAGCCTCTGCTGCTGCCGCTTGAACTTGAACTTCACGCTTCTGAGGCCAACCGACATATGGAGATGCAGGCAACGCTGAAGCAACTAGGCTTTGAAAGCACCTGCAGGGGCACACGCTGCATTGTCCAGTCCATCCCTCCGGAAATGGACAGGACGGAAGCCGTCGAGTTTTTACGTGAAGTCCTCTCCGGAAAAACAGAAGATTTGAATTCAGCATGGATACATCACGCCTGCGCCACAGCTATACGGGCAGGTCAGGAACTGCCCAGGGGAGACGCCCTTCAGCTTTTGCGAGAATGGCTAGCCACGGAAGAACCGGATTTTTGTCCTCATGGCCGCCCCTGTGCCATATTGCTTGGCAAAACTGAGCTGGAAAAACTGTTTAAAAGAAAGCAGTCCTAAGCTGGTGTCTGGCTGCTGAGCTTGCCATTTTTTTCACTTCAACGAAGTGATTTTAAACATGGCAGAATTCCCGTATTTCTTACGGAATAGCCGAAATTCAGCAATTTTCGATTGACTTGCTCCGGGGCTTGGTGCATACCTCTTTTCAGAGGTGACACTCTTGGCAATCGGTTTGCCAGTGCAGGGTGTGGTGTTTTTTTTCTTTATGTGAGGTTTATATTCATGGCCAAGTCTATTTATGTCGGGAATCTTCCCTGGGCCGCTACCGAAGAGCAGGTCAAAGAACTTTTCGCCAGCTATGGCAGTGTTATCTCCGTCAAGTTGGTAAACGACCGCGAAACTGGCCGCGCACGCGGCTTTGGCTTTGTGGAGATGGAAGATTCTGATGCAGGTGCTGCCATTGAAGCTCTGGATAACTCCAGCTTTGGCGGTCGTACTCTGCGTGTCAACGAGGCCAAGCCAAGGGCTCCCCGCCCCCGCATGCCCCGCTGATCAATTCACGGTATAGCTATAAAAAAGCCCCGCGAGCGGGGCTTTTTTATTTTTTGCAAAACATCTTTTTGCGTTGCACCTAGCGACAAAAAGGATGCTCGACTTTGACCTGTCCTGCTACCTTTCAAATTGTTGCCGGTCGCCGCATTCCCTTTCTTTAGACTGGACATTCCACAAATGCCGGCTATTATTAAAGCGGTCACAGTCTTGTAAGCGTCTTAAGGAGGACCACAATGGCATTCCGCAACAGTATTTCAAAATTTCTGGCTGCCGCCTTGGTTATGTCTCTGCCCGTTCTGACTGGCTGCGGTAAAAACCTCGGCGGGTATGACTACGACGAAAGCGACGCGCGCATTTCCAGCAGTTTTTATATGGCCACGGCCATTTCTGTTGATAAGGTCAGAATCAACAGTGAAAACAGGCAGGGCAATCAGGGAATTGGCGCAGCTGTGGGCGGCGTTATCGGCGGCGTTATCGGCAGCACAATGGGACATCACTCCGGGCGCACGCTTGCCACCCTTGGCGGTGCTATGCTGGGCGCTGCGGCAGGCGCCGGAGCAGGAGAGCTAGCTTCACACCAGACCGGGCTTCAAATCACCGTGCAGTACGATGACGGCGCGGAAGAAGTCATCGT